>JBDTLZ010000069.1:0-36058 GCA_039934515.1 Ginsengibacter sp. | reverse complement strand
ACATAATCATTTTGTTTACATAATCTTTGTTATGTAAAATCTTACATAACAAAGACAATTCTTTCATGGAGCTTCCTGCGTTCCGGTGTAAGGTTGCCATCTCGGTCCGTATGTTTGTCGGGTGAATCGCCTATGTGTTCATGGGTGTTGATACCGAATTGACCTGCAGGGCCTTTGGTCCACATGCCCTCTTTATCACGGGGCACTCTTTCCCAGGAGTTATCACCACCGGTGTGTTTGACTGTCGAATCCACAAAGTGGCTTATATTATTTTTTACAAAATCGTTGGCGTTTTTATTGGAGTTCATAGCCATTGCCCTATGCAGTTCAATTTTGGCCTTCTTCCTTGTGCGTTCATATGAGAAATAAATTATAGCTTTTGTAATTTGCTGTTGAAATTCAGTTCTTCGTTTGAAACGGTCATGTAATATATCCCTGGAATAATTGAAGGTAAATTATTAACCAAAATAGAATTGTTCCCTTTGTTCACAGAAACAATTTTTGAAAATACCAGTTGACCCGTACTGCTGTGCAGCTTTAAAGTTGCCATAGCGGTTTTAGTTGCGCTGAAAGTGATTGTAAAGTCGCTGTTAAAAGGATTTGGATATACAGAGACTGTGGCATTTGATCCCAACGCAAGCTTAACAATTGTAGAAAAAGTGTATTTGCCATTTATGTCAACCTGCTTCAGGCGATAATACACATACTTACCGGTGTTAGGCGTGTTATCCTGGTAACTGTAGTTCCTCTTAAGATTACTAAAGCCTGCACTTTTGATCTTTGCAACAGGAGAGAAGCTTTTTCCATCGGCACTTTTCAGTAACTCAAAATAGTCGGTATTAAATTCCTGGCTGGTTTGCCAGTCTAAGACGGAAGCTCCGTTGGAATACCTGCCATTAAAGGACGTAAGCGTTACGGGAAGGGCGCCACAGTCTGTAACAATCAAGGTGTAGTCATTAAAGTAAAGGCAATCAGCGCTCGCCAATCCGGCTTGAGAAGTAGACACTGAAAGCCTGTATTTGTAACCATTCATTGAGGAAATAACTTTTCCAAGATCTAAATTGAGGGTGAAAGAGTTGCCGGTAAAAACTGCCTGGTCGCCACTGGTGCTGTCAATAAAGCTAGCTCCCCCGTCTTTACTTACTTTCCATTTATACCAACTGTTTGTTTGACTGTTATCAGTTACTGCATAGCTTACGGAAGTATTAGTTCCGGAGCAAACGTGTTCGGCGCCTGTAACTGCAATCTGAGACTGGCAAACATTTATAGAGATATCATCCAGTCCCAAATCATTACCCTGTGCAACTGCAGTAGCGTTTACAACCTGGAGATCTACTGTGTTTGTGGTTGCAACGAAAGAACCACCTACTTTAACCCAGGTGGGTGCACTTTGGTATGCAATGGGGCCAGAGTTTCCAATAACTGTACCGTTGACCTTAAATGAGATATTAGGTTCTGAGCCATGCTTGGCAGCAGAACTTGAAGAAGGCAGGATATTAAGTACCCATGCAGAAAATTCATAAGTTGCCCCAACACACACGGGAATTGATTTTATCTGGTAAAAAATCTTGCTGAAAGTAGTATCCGGCGCACCGTTTACTGCCATGAAATAACCGCCATCTCCTGTATGATCAGTACCTCTCCAATCGCCTTTAATACAATTTCCACCACTGGTATCCCCAATATTTTTAATAATGGTATACCTGAACTCGGGGCCTAAGCCTCCACTTGCAGAAGTGTATTTATAATCGGAACATGGAAGGGCGCTACCGGAAGTCATGCAACCTGTTAGAGCATTACCGATATTGCCGGCGGGATTGTAAGTATTTGAACCCGAACTGGTACAAGTACCTGCAGTTGTATTAATAGTGATAAAAGGAACACTGAAAGTGCCTTTTGCGCCCAGTAAATTTGGGCCTTTAATACCATTACATTGAGCCTGGGTAAATTGGTAACTGCATACACTTAATACAGTCAACACGAGCGTGTAGAACTTTTTCATTTCTTTGAGGTTGAGAGTTAATAAAATTGTAAGCGGAAATGCAAAAGATATGGGGACTAGCGGTCTAAATCTTTCCAGGTATGTATCGGAATAAGTTTATATATAAGTAACTAAACTTACTAACGGTTTTATAATAATATATGTGGATTGGGAATTATAATGCGTCTTGTTAACTTAGACGAAGATGAGTACAAATGTACACCGTATTTTCCGAAGATGCAAGTATTTTGACGATTATTTTCAATGATTATCGTATTAATTCCAACGCCATTTCTCAGGGGTTTAAGTTTTCAATTACCAGGGAGATTATATGTGTAAATTGGTAGATTGTAATAGGATTGTGCTTTTATATCGTGGTTTCCGGTCAAAATACTAATTTCGATAAAGGATCATATTAACAAAACAAAACAATCAAAAAAATATGAACACAAACCGGTTAAGTGACACATTACGTAAAGCGCTAAACGACCAGATGACAAAGGAGGCTGCCGCTTCCCAAATTTACCTGTCTTACGGGGCATGGGCAAGTTCCAATGGATTTGAAGGGATTTCAAATTTTCTATTTCGGCATGCGAATGAAGAACGCAGCCACATGACGAAAATCCTTGAATATATCCTGGAACGTGGTGCGCGGGTAAATATCGAAGCCATACCTGCACCCCCGGATGATCCAAAAAACATGCAGGACTGTTTTGAAAAAACTTTTGGCCATGAAGTGGATAATACAGCAGGTATTTATAAAATTGTAAAGATGAGCTTTGATGAGCAAGACTGGGCAACCTGGAATTTCATGCAATGGTTCGTTAAAGAACAAACAGAAGAAGAAACCATGGTAATGGGCATGCTTGACAAATTGAAAATAGCCGGGGGTGAAAAAGCAACCGGGGCGTCTCTTTACTCTTTGGACAGGGATATGAAAAGCACGCCTGATGACGCAGAACTTGCTGAAGACAAAACTGCAGAAAATCCTTGATTTACCTGATTACTATTTTAAGTAAACGGAAATTAATAACAGCGCCACCTGCCATTAAATATCTTTATTAAATAACAGGAATCACTGCTAATAATAGCCTGCTTAATATACTATCTGCATTACCTGCAACCCTGATGATTTCATTTATATCGACTGGCTTGAGGTTATCCGGGTCGCATTCATCGGTTATGACGCTTATCGCCGCACATGCCATACCCATGTGATTGGCTACGATTACCTCGGGAACCGTACTCATTCCGACCATATCTGCACCGATAGTCTTTAAATACCGGTATTCTGCACGGGTTTCAAGATTCGGTCCTGGCACTGCGGCATAAACGCCTTTCTTTAAAGTAATAGACAAACTTGCGGCTACAACACTCAATTTTTTATTAAGTGCATCATTATAAGGACAACTCATATCTACAAAACGGTTCCCAAATGCAGGGTCATTAAGCCCACGCAGTGGATTTTCGGGTAATAAGTTAATATGATCTTCTATCGCAACCAGGTCGGTCTTTTTAAAATCTCTATTAATTCCACCTGCAGCATTACTCAGCAACAAGTTTGTAACTCCAAGCGTTTTCATTACCCGCACAGGGAAAGTTATTTGTTGCATGGAATATCCTTCGTAATAATGAAAACGCCCCTGCATCACCACTATTTTTTTATTCCCCGCGGTACCCCATAATAATTGGCCTTTATGAAACTCTACCGTGGCGGACGGAAAATAGGGGATCTTATTGTAAGGTATTGTTTTTTCTACCCTGATATCGCTTAAAAGAGACCCTAAGCCGGTGCCTAAAATAATTCCAATTTCAGCATCGTGAAATCCATTTTTTACCAGGTATTCACTGCTTTCATTTATTTTATCCTGGAGATGTTCCATTATTTACTTTTTTATAGTCATAGGGACTGAATGAAAATTGGGTGGGTGGCAGAGCAGTAAGTGTGATCTGTTTTCAAGCCGCAATAGGGGGGGTAGTAAATGAAAAAAGCAGGTACTGGTCAATAAATTTCTCAATGCAACAAGGATACGAAAGAAAAGACCTTGCCGGTTCAATTGACAAACGGCGTTTTAACGGGAACAGCAATCGGGTTTATTGTTTCCCGGAATACTTAAAAATTACCGAGGTCTATGAATATATGTTCTTTCCCCGCGTAAAAATTCTTATTAAGCGAATCTAAAATTCTTGTAGTATCTGAGAGCGGTAGCATGAATGGTTCAGCAACCTTATAATTTATTGAATCAGTTGTGTACATAATCACGTTCTTGCCAAAACTTTTTAATATTGCCAATCTCGCCGCCGCTACTTCTTTATCCCTTGTTTCTCTTACAACCACTTTAAAAGTAAAACTATCTGCCAGGCTTTTTGTTCCACCCGCAACACGGTCGGTTTGTTTTGGCACTTCCGTTACCGTATCATTTTTTTTTGGTGAAGGCGAACTATCTGCTATTGGTACAATGGCATCACTTTTGGTAACCTGTTCTGTATCACTTTTCTTAAATCCAAAATACCATGTGGCCCAGGCACCCAATCCCAATACTACCAGAATAAATAATACCAGTACCAGTTTCCTGTTATCTCCTGATGGTTCCCTTTTATAGTCATTGAACAGATCTTCCTCGTGTTGTTCGGCGCCTTCATCAGCTATTTTCAATTTGGGTACTTCGACTCTTTGCACAAGGGGGCCTGGCTTAAATTCAAGATCCCCGTTATTTAATTTTTCGAGTGTACCAAGATTTTGAATTGTAAATGGCTTGCCTATGTTAAGGAACTGGCGGCCCAACGTTAAAAATGAGTCAAGGTCTGCAGAAGCGAGTGGCTTTATTTTTTTTGTATTCTGAACGATAAAATCAATGAGGTCGTCATCCTCGCCTCTTTTAGGATCATAAATAAAGGAAACAGAATCGGATGGTATAACAAAAGGCTTGTCACCGTCAGCAACTTCGGGTAAAATTGCGTCAATTTTAAAAGTGCCAATTCCCTGCAGGGATATCTGTTTGTGCTTTATCAGGTACAGTACAAGGGCCTGCTCAATTTTCACAGTAAAAGTTTTAATAATCGCAAACCTACATGTTATTGCGCTAATTCCAAAAAATGCCCATGTTTGATGTAAGTGTCCTGAAAATTTTTTACACCGGATTTAGCTGGTAAATTTGCCGGATGATTACTAAAGATGAAAAGCTTTTTTTGGAGTACTGGGAGAAAAACAGGGACCGGGAGAAACAATTTACCCGCCAGCTCCTTGGAGGACTTCCCATGGGATTGGTATTTGCCCTTCCTGTGCTTGTTGCCGTAATTTTTCATAACTGGTACAAAACTATGACCTACATCTCGGGCTCACAGATCATTGTCATAGTTATTGGTGTAATAGGAGTAGCCATTTTTTTTGCCATCTTCCGCATGAGATTTAAATGGCAAAACAATGAACAACTATATAAAGAGTTAAAATTTAAGGAGCATCGGGATGAAGCAGCACATTAGTAGTTTTTATACTCTTACTTTTGCAACCAAAAAATTATTAATGATGTTGATGAAAATATTCTCCGGCGTAGCCTTATCCGCGGTTTTAATGACAGCTTGTATAAAGAGTGATACCAAATGTTCATACAGTGATTCAAAAGCTGTTGCTACTGCCGCAGAAATAGATTCGATTCAACGTTTTCTTAGCGATACCGGGCTGATTGCGGCACCGGATGCTACCGGGTTTTTTTACAAAATTTCCAACAATGGCAGCGGCCCGGGCGTAACCAATCTTTGCAGTAATGTAACAGTTACCTATAAAGGCGTTTTTTTCAACGGCCACGTTTTTGATTCTACCACAGCGGGAAATGTGGCATCATTTCAACTTGGCCAGGTAATTGCAGGATGGCAAAAAGGATTGCCGTTAATAAGCAAGGGTGGTGATATCTCGTTGTACATTCCGCCATCATTAGGCTATGGTTCTTCACCTGTACAGGATAACCAGGGCAATGTGATAATCCCAGCCAGTTCGTACCTCATATTTAATATCCACGTGATGGATATACAATAATTGTTGCCTTATTGTACCCTCATTTTTGCATGTGTGTTCACTAACTTCTATCCTCGTACAGCCGAAGGCTGCTTTTACAAATAAAGGCTGCTGAAGTTTTTTATGCTGCTACATCATCATGACTAAATGTGCTGAAACAAGTTGATACATTTTCTTTTGTATAACTTTACTTCATAAAAATTAAAATTGAGCCACGAAGCAATTTCGGTTTTTGATATGTTCAAAATAGGAGTGGGTCCATCAAGCAGCCACACACTTGGGCCCTGGAGGGCGGCAGGCCTCTTTTTATCTTCTCTTCAAAATAAAGATTTACTAAAGAAAGTTACCCGGTTGGAGGTACTTCTTTACGGCTCTTTGGCAAAAACAGGAAAGGGCCATGGCACCGATATCGCTGTACAACTCGGTCTCAGCGGTGAAGACCCGGTGACCATCGATGTGAATATGATTGATGCTAAGATCAATGAGATAAGGTCGATGAAAAAATTGCTTTTAAATGGTAAGTATGAGATTGGCTTTGAACCTTCCGAAGACATAGAATTTCTATTCACCGAAACATTACCTTACCATTCCAATGCACTTACTTTTTTAGCGGTACTGGATAATGATGATCACATTGCTGAAACCTACTATTCAGTAGGTGGTGGGTTTGTTCATAAAGAAGGGGAGCAGGAAGGTGGTGAGAGCGATGTGGTATTGCCATTTCCAATAAATGATGCAGATGACATTTTACATTGGTGTATGAAAACGGGTTTAAGTATCAGTGAGGTTGTACTTGAAAATGAAAATGCCTGGAGAAGTGAGGACAATACACGTGCGGGATTATTGAATATCTGGGAAGTTATGAAGCAGTGTATATTCCGGGGTTGCCACACTTATGGGGTGCTTCCCGGTGGATTGAATGTAAAACGAAGAGCGGCAGACTTGAATAAAAAGTTATTAAAAGGTAAAGAGTATACCGATTTTGATACATGGATACGGGCCATTAAAGAGGGCGGAAATGATTTTAAATATATTCTTGATTGGGTAAGTTGCTTTGCTCTTGCTGTAAACGAAGAAAATGCCGCGTTTGGCAGGGTAGTTACGGCTCCTACCAACGGTGCCGCAGGGGTCATTCCCTCAGTGCTTGCCTATTATATTATTTTTTCTGATGCCAATGCAAATGATAAGATAATCCAGTTCTTACTGACCGCATCTGAAGTGGGATGTATTTTTAAAAAAGGTGCTACGATTTCTGCTGCTATGGGAGGATGCCAGGCAGAAATCGGGGTATCATCATCAATGGCTGCGGCAGCACTTACCGAATGCCTTGGTGGCACGCAAAGGCAGGCATTAATGGCAGCAGAAATTGCAATGGAACACCACCTGGGAATGACGTGTGACCCCATAAACGGCCTCGTTCAAATACCCTGTATCGAAAGAAATACCATGGGAGCCATAAAAGCCATAACAGCATGCCAGCTTGCATTACAAAGCGCTCCTGACTATGCGAAAGTAAGTCTTGACAATGTAATCAAGGCGATGTGGAATACGGCAATGGACATGAATAGTAAATACAAGGAAACATCTGATGGGGGACTGGCGATAAATGTTCCGTTGAGCCTGAGTGAGTGTTGATAACGATCAACTTGTGCAGAATTCAGTAAGCCGCAATCTTGTGAAAGTAGGGCCTATGGAAATTTTCTTTTCATATCCCTTTCGCTTTCTCTTTCTTTAATGGACTCTCTTTTGTCGTAGATTTTTTTGCCTCTGCCTAAACCAATTTCCATTTTAGCAAAGCCATTTTCAGCAATAAAAATTTTTAAGGGAATGATGGAATATCCTTTTTCCTTAATTTTATTTTCAAGCTTGCGAAGTTCTTTTTTGTGTAACAGGAGTTTGCGCTCCTGCATCGGTTCGTGATTATGAATATTTCCAAAGCTATATTCGGAAATGTGGAGGCTTTTTACATAAAGTTCGCCATTAGAAAAAAGGCAATAACTATCGTTAAAACTGGCTTTGCCTGCCCGCAAAGATTTTATTTCGGTACCACTCAATACAAGCCCCGCAATATATTTTGCTTCAATATTGTATTCATAATAAGCTTTGCGATTGCTAAGTTCCATGAGCTGGTGTGACCCGTAAATTTCATATTGATCATTGGATCATATATCTCTTCAAGTTTTATTATAGAGCATCGTAATGACTGTTGATCAATTGCAGGCATTAATTTCTGAAAAGGATCAGTAATTGTTCCAGCTTGTCTTTAAGCTCTTTCCTCGAAACAATAAAATCAAGAAAACCATGCTCTAAAACAAATTCACTCCGTTGAAATCCGGGGGGCAGGTCTTTTTTAATAGTTTCTTTAATAACTCTCGGCCCTGCAAAACCAATGAGGGCACCAGGTTCAGCCATAATAACATCGCCCAGCATTGCAAACGACGCGGTTGTTCCCCCAAAAGTTGGATCGGTACACAGGGAGATATAAGGGATTTTCGCGTCTGACATTTTAGATAAAGCTCCCGATGCTTTTGCCAGCTGCATTAATGAGAATGCACTTTCCATCATTCGGGCACCACCACTTTTATTAATGATCAGCAGTGGAATTTTATGCTTCATGCAATAATCGCAGGCCCTTACAATTTTTTCACCCATAACGCTTCCAAGGCTTCCTCCAATAAATTCAAAATCCATACAGGCGATCACAATATCAATCGCATTTATTTTACCATGTGCAACTGTAATCGAATCGTGAATTGACGTTTTTGCATAAGTTTCCCTAAGCCTCTGTTCATAAGGCTTGAGATCTACAAAGCCTAAAAAATCCTTTGATTTTATATGTTCAAAAAGTTCCGTGTAGGTTTCGCTGTCAAAAATAATTTCAAAATATTCTGCACTTCCGATGCGATGATGATAGTCACATTTCGGGCACACGAATAAATTCTCTCTTAACTCCGTTACTGTGCATGTATAACGGCATGAAGGACATTTTGTCCATAAGCCATCAGGCGCTTCTTTTTTATCTTTTGTAGAAGTTGTAATTCCTTTCTTGATCCTTCGAAACCAACGACGCTTGGTTTCCTCAGTTTCACCTTCTTCACCTGCAAGATTGGCATCAAAATCTTCTTCCTGTTTCATATTTTACATTCAATAAGTCAATTGTAAATAGTCAATAAGTCAAAGCCAAGGGTAAACTTAACTACAGTAGCAATACTGGTTTTACTTCTCAAAAGACATTCCCAACAATCATATCCCAGGGCTAATATTACGCTACGGTGATACTGCTATCCAAATAAACATCCTGCGTTGTCTGCAACAATTCTATTCCTTCGTTTAAAGGCCTTTGGAATGCTTTTCTGCCCATAATTAATCCCATTCCACCTGCACGTTTGTTAATGACCGCTGTTGCAACTGCTTCCTGCAAATCTGATGCCCCGGTACTCTCCCCACCGCTATTTATCAACCCGATTTTTCCGCTGTAGCAGTTGAGCACCTGGTACCTGCATAAATCAATCGGGTGATCTGTAGTGAGATTTTCGTAAACAAGTTTTGAAGTTTTGCCAAACTTTACGGCGTTATATCCGCCGTTGTTTACCGACATTTTCTGTTTGATAATATCTGCCTGGATCGTAACTCCCAGGTGATTTGCCTGCCCGGAAAGATCCGCCGCCGTTCCATAATCCGTTCCATCAACTTTAAACGCATTGTTGCGCAGGTAGCACCACAAAATAGTACACATACCCAGCTGGTGTGCCAGGTCAAATGCTTCTGAAATTTCTTTAAGCTGCCTGGTGCTTTCCTGGCTTCCCCAATATACCGTGGCGCCAATACCTACGGCACCCATGTCATAAGCGTTTTTAACAGTGCCGAATATTGTCTGATCAAATTTATTGGGATAACTCAACAATTCATTGTGATTGATTTTTACTATGAAAGGAATTTTGTGTGCATACTTCCTGCTTACAATACCAAGTACACCAAATGTAGATGCCACGCCATTACAGCCTCCTTCGATGGCAAGTTTTACAATATTTTCCGGGTCAAAGTAAATCGGGTTGGGTGAAAAAGATGCACCGGCGCTATGTTCGATACCCTGGTCAACAGGGAAAATTGAGCAATAACCGGTATCAGCAAGACGACCATGATGTAGCAGGCTTTCAAGGCTTCCCACCACACGGTTATTGCGATTGCTGTTCACAAAAATATCATCAACGTAACTTGGTGAGGGAAGTGTGAGTGTGGATTTGTCAATGATACACTTGTGCGTTAATAAATTTTCTGCCTTATCACCTAATAATTCAGTAATTTTTTTTGAAGCCATGAATATTTTTTTTTTAAGATGTATGCAAACCTACATGAAATTGAGAAAAAAGAAAATTAATTGCTATTCACCGGCCTGAATGTTCAGCCAGCTAATTCTAATAATAAATCGTTAAAATAATCGGCAGCCTTTAATAACCTGCTTCCATACCAGCTAAACATTTCACCATCAACCAGCATAACTTTTACTCCCGGCACCGCATCGATTATTTCGTTACGATGTTTTTCCCGAAAGGGATAGGGTTCAGAAGACAACAGGACTAACGCACAATCCCGTCGCAATTCTTCCATATTTATTTCCGGGTAACGATCGTGATAAGAAAAGACATTTTCGAGACCGCAATATTGCAGCATGTCATTGATAAATGTATGGTTGCCGGCTGCCATAAATGGATCTTTCCATACCAGGTAGGCGGCTTTGCGTTTTCCTTTTAACGACTTGAAATCGCGGAGCAGGTTAAATTTCATGTCAATTTTTGCAGCAATTTGTGCAGCCCCTGTACTTTTTCCTACTAGCGAGCCTATATCAAAAATCACCTGTGTTGCCCCTGCGAGGTCACTTACATCAGTCACTAACACATCGTAAATTTTAGCCAGTTCTTCAACTTGTTCCCTTACATTCTCTTCTTTATTGGCAATTATCAAATCGGGCTCCAGCTGTTGAATTGCCGCGATCTTTACATTTTTTGTTCCACCAACCCTGGCTTTATTTTTATGCCAGTTGCGCGGGTGTATGCAAAACCTTGTAATCCCTACGACTTCCTCTTGCAATCCTAAATCATATAAGAGCTCTGTTAGAGAAGGCACAATCGAAACAATGCGCGAATAGTTTTTGCCGGGAATTGCCTTATGCATGTCTATAATCATAAATTTCCTGGTTGATATCAATACGCTTAAAAGAATAATGCAATTATGCGGACGAGGTTGGAAGCGGAAATCCGGCGAATTTTATAGCTTGCTTTTCTTTGATTCAAATCATATATAAACGAAATCAAAAACGTAAGCAGGTATTAGTAAACTGCTTAAATCCTTTGCTTCAGGGAAGTTACTGCCCTACATCACAGCAATTTATTTGGTTGACTTTTCCAGGATTAGCGGCGTTCATTCCGCAGCTACTATAAATGCCCTTTTCTGACTTAATTACTTCCTGCTAAAATATTCATTTTGCAAGGCTCTGAATGATATCATATTTTGTTACAATATGGTAATTGCCACTTTCATCTTTACCAAGCACTGCGCCGCTTTGCCTGGAGATCAGGTTGCTCAATTTTTCGACAGGTGTGTCAAAAGCAACTATTGGATATTCTTTTTCCATAACAGATTCAACGGTCTGATTTTTTATTTCCGGGTCTGATAAAATTTTATTGAATAAACCACCTTCGCTCAGCGAACCTATGATACCTTCTCCATTCATTACCGGTACATTTTCGATGTCATATTTCTTCATAAGTTCAATAGCTTCTGCAACAGTTTGTTTGGGCCTGATCGTTACCAGCTTTTTTGCTCCGCGGCCGCTAACGAGATCTTTAAAAGTCTTTACTTCGAGAAATCCCCTTTCCATCATCCACTGGTCATTGTAGATCTTTGCAACATACCGGCTTCCATGATCATGAAAGATACATACTACAACATCACCGCTTTTCAGTTCCTTTTTAAGTTGCATTAGACCCTGCAGGCAGCTACCCGCACTGTATCCGCAAAACAACCCTTCTTCTTTGGCAATACGCCGTGCCATGATGGCTCCGTCTTTATCAGTGACTTTTTCAAACCGGTCAATGTATTTCATATCATAATTCGCAGGTACGAAGTCTTCACCAAAGCCTTCGCTTATATAGGGATAAACTTCCTTTTCATCAAGCTCCCCTGTGTCGAAATATTTTTTGAGGAGCGATCCATAACTGTCGATAGCCCATACCTTTATTTCCGGATTTTGCTCTTTTAAATAATGGCCGGTACCTACGATTGTTCCTCCGGTTCCTGTCGCAACAACGAGGTGCGTTATTTTGCCTTCGGTCTGTTCCCATATTTCAGGACCGGTTTGCTCGTAATGCGCCAGCCTGTTTGCGAGGTTATCGTATTGGTTTACATACCATGAATTCGGTACCTCCTCCGCAAGCCTTTTTGAAACCGAATAGTAGGATCGGGGATCATCGGGCTCTACGTTAGTGGGGCATACTATTACCTCCGCACCTACAGCTTTTAATATATCAGCTTTTTCTTTGGATTGTTTATCGGTAGTAGCAAAAATGCATTTATAACCCTTTATACATGCAGCAAGTGCGAGGCCCATTCCGGTATTTCCTGAGGTGCCTTCTATAATAGTACCACCAGGTTTTATTTTTCCTTCCTTTTCTGCAACTTCAAGCATTTTTACCGCCATCCTGTCTTTAATCGAGTTACCTGGGTTAAAATATTCTACTTTCGCCAACACGGTGCATGGGAGGTCCCGGGTTATTTTATTAAGCCTTATAAGTGGAGTGTTCCCAATAGTTTCTAAAATATTGTTTTTCCACATACATATAATTTGTTGTAAAGGTAAGTAAAGTTCAAAGTTTTATGGCGTAACCGCCTTGAACCATACACCAGGTAGGGATATTTGGGATCATTTTCTTAGTACCTCGACCGCTTTCTTTATAGTTGGATCATCAGTATTACTTACTTCATAAAAGCCCTCTGTACGCCAAATCTGTCGCGCGGTGAGAATTTTTATTTCTTTTGAAAGTACGGCCTTTTCTTTTTCATCAAGGTTAAAATTTATGGAATCACGTGCCGCATAATCTTTAAGATTGTTTAATGTGGCCTCATCTACATTGTAATTTTCATTAAAGTTTTTCGGTGTTTTAAATGAATCGAATTCCTTTTGGTGGTTCAGGTAATTGGTATATGCGAAATTGCTGACCGTTTCTTTTAAATAGGCCCTGGCCAATTCTTTGTCAAATGGCAATGTATCGTAAGCCACGAACACATCAGGTGTTATTCCACCGCCACTATAAACCGATTTGCCAAGGCCTGTTTTATATAATTTCTCATCTGTGTGTTTTATAGAATCAGCGAAACTCATTTCACCATTATGAAAGCGGTTTAAAAGATCTTTATTATACGCTTCAATACCACCTTTATATGACTTTTGAATACTGCGGCCCAAAGGAGTATAATACCGCGCGATCGTGAGACGAAGCCCCGCGCCATCGCTTAACTGAAATTGTTCCTGCACGAGTCCTTTTCCAAAACTGCGTCTACCCACTACCGTTGCCCTGTCCCAGTCCTGCAGTGCACCGGTGAGTACTTCGCTTGCAGACGCCGTGGCTTCGTCGGTGAGCACAACCAGCTTGCCTTTTTCAAAAACACCTTCCTTGCTGCAGCGGTATTCTTTGCGGGGTGAATGTTCTCCAATGGTGTAAGTAATTAATTTATCCTCGCTTAAGAATTCGTCGGCGATATTGGTGGCTTCTGTTAAAATACCGCCGCCATTATCTCTCAGGTCCAGGATCATGCTCTTCATTCCTTTTTTTTGCAAATCATCCGAGGCCTGCATGAATTCTTTATAAGTGGTTTCGGAGAATTTATTGAGCCGGATGTATCCAATAGTATCTGAAATCATATAAGCAGCATCAAGGCTGTATAACGGTATCATTCCGCGCGAAACACTGATCAGTTTTTGAGCTCCTTTTCTAAGGATCATGATATCCGCCTTACTGCCGCCCGAACCCCGTAACAATTTCTTTATTCTTTCAGCAGTGATATGGACACCGGCAATTAAGGAGTCCCCGGCTTTCAATAATTTATCGCCTGCTTGCATGCCGGCTTTATCCGATGGGCCATTCGGGAGTACATTCAATACGTTGATGGTATCGTTAAAAATATTAAATTCAATGCCTATTCCGTAAAATTTTCCTTCCATCTCTTCATTTACCTGCTGAAGTTCCTGGGCGGGTAAGTAAATTGAATGAGGATCAAGCTTTGCGAGCATAGCTGTTATCGCAGCATCTCCTAAAGAATCAGGATCTTCTTTATCAACATATTCTCTTTTGATCAAATCCATCACTTCCTGTACCGGTCGCGGCCTTTCTGTAAAAAATATACCTGTATTGGGCATATTGCCTTTTATCCTGAAACCTATAAACATGCCTGCAACCATACATAAACTCAAGATCAACGGAAGCCAAACCTGTAATTTTTTATTGCGCATACTATTCTTAATTATCTAATTTTATTTTTTTAGAACTGCAAATTTCCTTAATAAACACGAAATAAACATGCCAACCATCAAATTGATTGCAGACAGCGGTTCTACCAAATCAGAATGGTGCCTTCTGAATGGTAAGACAAAAACCATCTTTATATCGCAGGGGATGAGTCCCTATTTTTTAACAAGTAGTGAAATGGAAAATATAATGAGGACGGAAGTGGTACCACATCTGAAAAAATTAAGAATTGACGAAATATATTATTATGGTACCGGTTGCACAAATCCTGGCAACGTAAAACTGCTAAAAAAGGCTTTAAAAAATTGTTTCCCCGGCGCTTCTTTGTTTGTTGACACCGATGTTGCGGGTGCTGCCAGGGCACTTTGTGGCAATGAAAAGGGGGTTGCTTGCATTTTAGGCACCGGGTCCAGTTCGTGCTATTATAATGGAAAACGTATTGCAAAGAACAGCCCGGGCCTTGGCTTTATTCTGGGCGATGAAGGTAGTGGCGCGTATCTCGGGAAAAAGGTGATTCAATACTATCTATATAATACGTTTGATGAAGAACTGCGATTTAAATTTGATGCGAAATTTGTGACAACGACAAGTGAAATCCTGAATGCAGTTTATAAACAACCACTGCCGAACCGCTATCTTGCTTCATTCGCTGTTTTTTTAGCCGAGAACAGGGGACATTACATGATAGAAAATATTATTGAAGACGGTATCAATGATTTCTTTTATACCCATATAAATAAGTACAGTGAAAGCTGGAATTACCCGGTTCATTTTACAGGTGGCATAGCCTTTGGCTTTAAAGACGTATTGATTCAAATGTGTAACAGTTACCAGTTGCAACCTGGAAATATCTTAAAAAATCCAATGGAAGGGCTGGTAAAATACCATTTACACCATTGATAAATAGTAATCGATGAGTTGATGAAAGGGCGATAAGAACGGCCATCGCCTGTATAACCATTTACTCCATAATACTTTCAATATGGGCAAGCCGCCCGTCTTTAGCCATTCCTTCGATCACAACCCTGAATGATTTGGTGACATCATTATTATAAAAAGTAAATTTCACTTTGTTATTCCCCCGGGTAGTGAACACCTGTGGGTTCCAGTACAGCGTAGTTCGTAAATCCTTTTTATCATTATCGGTATCAAAACTGTTATAATTGGGCGTATAAAACTCGCGCACAGAGGTATAACCGCTTACTACATTATTATCCAAACCCTTTCCAGCCGCCGCTTTTGTATCATCTCCACGACGTGTATAAATTGCGATGGCTCCATTGGCGCCATTTGTGCCACCCAAAAATGGAGGACGCATAACTTTTATGTATGCGACGTCTGATACGGGAATAGACGAAATCATATCTGGTTCCGCCGGCGATTCATCAAGATAAAGCTGGGGCGATCCTCCACGCCATTGCAAAGACGGTGGATTGGAGGTGGTATTGATCTGAAGGCCTGCTACCTGGCCTTGCAGGTAATTAAAAATATTTAGTGAGCCCTGTGCCCTGGTATCGTGTAAAACATCAAATTGATAACTATCCCCACCACTGAACAAACCTGAAGCATATTTTTCATCGAGTAGTTCTACCGGAGTTTTTGTTTTGAGCTTTACAGTTACCGTTTCCAGCACTTTGCCTTTATATGAATTTATTAATTGCGCAGCTTCGTCGGCCATTTGAAAATGCCGGTAGTTTCCGGTGGTATCAGTAATTTGATTGAATAATCCATTGGCGAGTATGCTGTGGCTGAGGGGCGGGAGGCGCCCCTCCATAAATTTTACGGAAATATCACTGAGTCCCTTTGCTTTTGAAAGCTGGTAATAAATATGTGTAGTATCAAAAAGTACGACCGTGGGGTCATTAAAAGTTCCGTTGGGCTTAACCGGCACAGTTACCATCTTATTATTGCCATTTTTTTGTTTCAGTATTAATACAATATCTCCTGCATCGCGTAATTGTGAGGGCAACGCTCCATATAATTTACCGGAAAGGGTTAGGTAAGCAGTATCCCGCGTGTAATTTATTTTTGGTAAAGTTCCCGCTACAACTTCAGCCCAGTTAAACCTGCGCCAGCCATGAGTAAGCATTACAAGGTCGAGCGCACGGCTTATTGAATCGGAAGTGTTGGTAAAATAATATGCGGGACGGTAAACCTGCCCCTTTAATTCACCTGTCAGCAAAAGATGCGCGATAATGTTATCGCTGCTGTCGGCATCGATACCTACATCAGTGACGGCGACAGAAAAGTTGGCCGGCAAGCTGTCAGGCACGGTAATTTGAATTTCATTTCTTGCTCTCCTGTTTAAGCCCCAGTGCTCTACATTCATCTCGGGAGTAAAAAGGTATTCCTCGTTGTTGATATAGGTGATGCGTTCTGCAAGGGGTACCCAATGATCGTCAAAAACAGTAATCGTTAAGATGCCACTTGGCAGGGCTTGGATGGGAATGGTGCCTTTTATACTACCCTGGCTGAAATCTTTTGTAAGCTTAAAAACTTCATGTTGGTACATTGTGCCAATGACATGTATTGTTCCAGCCGACGAGGGAGCGGAGTTTATGACGAAATTTCTCTTATCTCCCGAAACAGAAACCTGCAGGGAAACACCCTCTGGTTTAATAGCTGGCAATGGAGTTGTATGTTCAGTGCCTTTGTCGTCTTTCCATTTTGCAATAAAGCTATCGCCGGCCCTGGGGCTTATTAAAAAATATCCCATGCCGTCATGAAGCGGGCGGAGGCTGTCGATAAAAGTGCCATGATTATTTTGAACGATCCCCTTTATTTTTACCGGTTTCCCCCATTGATCGTTGGCTTTAAAGGCGATTTTGTTATTAACGCCCACAATGGCGTCTCCGCCTTCCGGAAAGAATTGCACAGTTGGCAGTATCGTAACTTTCTGCGAAGAACTTCCGGTTGTTTTTGTAAGTATGCGGAGATCTTTGTTGTATAAAAATGCCGAATCAAAATTAAGCATCCATTTCGTATAAGCTTTTACGTGAATGTATTTCGCTGAATATTCAGCCGGGATATCAAATTGCCCGGCCGCAGTCGCGTAAAAAACAGGAGCCATGCTGTGCAAAATGAGCTTTCCATTGTCATCAGTGAAGTCTATATATATTGTTTTGCTTTCATCTGCCGGGAAAATCCCATTCATCAGGTATGCCTTATACCAAATCGTTTCACCGGCAACATATGTGGACTTATCAAAATGAAAGTAAGCGCGTTCCTGTCCGAACACATTGCCATATTTTTCAATGGTTGAATCAATATTTTGTGCGGAAATATTAAGCGATAAAAAAAGAAAAATAAAAGCAGCAGGTATAATTTGTTTCATTTTTTTTACCATAATTTCTTTGTATATAAATACTCCGGCTGTAAATTACTGTAACGAAGTAAATGAAACAAAGGTGTTTTAAGTTTAACAACTTTTTTTATATTTTTTAAGTTGAAAATCAAAGGAAAATTGAACCCTTTAAGTTTAATAATGCTGCTGCATTCCGCGGTAGCTATTCAAATTTCCAAGGTATCACACTTTTGAATTTTCCAAAACTAATTTTTCTCAACGGTTTAAGGGCAAATTTTTATATTCGTGAGCCCTTCAAGGTGTATCGCAATCAACACCGCTCTTTTACATTAATAAAATTTCCGGAATTCTTGCTATAGTTTTGAAGGCAAATCGACTAACATGTCTTTCATAAAAATTACTGAAGAACCGTCTCCGTACAGAAATCTTGAGAAAATGCCTGCCCATAAAATAATTGCGTCTATCAACGATGAGGATAAAAAGGTGGCAGATGCGGTTGCAAAGGCCTTACCGCAAATTGAAAGCCTGGTAAATGAAGTGACTGATAAGATGCTTGCCGGTGGCAGGCTTTTTTATATTGGCGCAGGAACCAGTGGCCGCCTGGGTATTTTAGATGCCAGTGAATGCCCACCTACTTACGGAGTACCACCTACACTGGTTGTCGGTATAATAGCGGGTGGAAGCAAGGCCATCACTACGGCGGTTGAATTTGCAGAAGATGACACTGAAAAGGGGTGGAAGGACCTCCAGGCGCACAAAGTAAGTACGGCAGATGTTGTGATCGGCATAGCCTCCAGTGGCACAACACCTTACGTCATCGGGGCATTGCAGAAATGCCGTGCAAAAGGAATCACTACAGGCAGCATATCCTGTAACCCGGATTCCCCGTTAAGTAGTTGCGCAGAATTCCCGGTTGAAGTCGTTGTAGGACCTGAATTTGTTACCGGAAGTACCCGGATGAAGAGCGGTACCGCCCAAAAAATGGTTTTAAACATGATTTCTACCACCGCAATGATACAAATAGGCAGGGTAGAGGATAATAAAATGGTGAATATGCAACTTACCAATGAAAAACTGATAATAAGAGGTACCGAAATGCTTATGCAAAAGGCCGGCATAACCGATGAAGCGGTTGCAAAGCAATTACTACTGAAATATGGAAGTGTGAAAAAGGCAATTGAGAATTATAAATAATTACCGGGTAGTATTTATAAAATTTCTTAATTTTATCGTAACTTTTAATCGTTAACCGCTAAAATTTCTGCTATGAAACTAAGATTTTTACTAATTCTTTTTATTACACCTATTTTTTTTACCGGATTTTCACAGGAAACCACCCGTGCTTTTGCCATTACCGGGCAGGTAAACGCAAATTTTAACTGGACGGATATCAGGGTGATAGACATGACATCCGGTAATACCAAATCCACATTATTTGAAAACGGGAAAACCAAGTTTTCATTTATTGACGCTGAGACCAGGAAAACTGTTGATCAATTCACACTTAAAGGAAGCCCGGCAAAGGTTGAACAAAATGGGGTAATCCTGGCCGCAAATACAGTTGTTTACAACAATCCTTCTCCTACTTCACTCATGAGCGCAGCAGCTGCATATGATAAGAGGCACGACAAGTTATTTTTTGCCACAATGCGCACCGGGCAGCTGGTTTGGCTGGACCTGAGGGCCAATAACGGTACGCCGGCATTTTATACAACTCAAAAAACGCTGGTAAAAAATGTTGATTATAATGACGAAGCGTTAAACATTACCCGTATGACAATAGGAGCAGACGGCAATGGATATGCGCTCACAAACGATGGAAACCACCTGGTACGTTTTACAACCGGAAGCAAAACCATCATAACTGATCTCGGGAATGTTGTCGATGCAGAATCAAACAATGGAGTTTCTGTACATAATAAATGCAGCAGCTGGGGAGGTGATCTCGTTGCAGATGCCTTTGGAGATTTATACCTTCTCAGTGCGAGCCGGAATGTGTTTGTAATAAATCCTGAAACCCGGATGGCAACCTTTAAAGGAACGGTAACTAACTTATCCGGCTCTTATACATTGAACGGTGCCGCGGTAATTGATGACAACAACGTTATTATAAGCAGTGCCAATACATTTGAAGGTTTTTACAGCGTAAATATGAAGGACTTTACCGCTACTAAATTAAATACACAGGGACAGGTTTACAATGCTTCAGACCTTGCCAGCTGCAACTTGCTTCACCAGGCCGATAAACAAAACAGTGTGGGCGTACCTGCACTTAGTAACATCGATGTAATTGGAAACAGGCTCATTTCAATATACCCAAATCCTGTAAGTAACGGCCAGATAAAAATCACATTTGATGGCAATGCCACTGGCAAATATAAAATTGCGCTTACAGATCTCCAGGGTCGTTTTATTGACAGCCGGGATGTGTATATTAAAGGTGCGGGCCAGGTGGAAAATTTTCAAATGCGTACGAAACAGGCTGCCGGTGTATATATGATCAAGATAACAGATGCCGGCAACAAATCAATTTTTGCCGATAAGCTTGTTGTTGAATAGAACATTGGGTTGTAATTATAGTGGCCGCTTCCTGTAAGCGGCCTTTTTATTATATTTATATCAGGCAAATCATTTGCAAAAGCAACATATGTAAGTATTTTTGCAGAAAAATATTCGACCTTTTACCGGCGGCCCGGCCGTAAAAATTTTGAGGGTATGCAGAACATAGAACCATACGACAACTGGCAATATCTATATACCTCGGAGGAAGATGAGCGTTCCCCTTTTTATGGAAGAGAATACAGTGAATTTGCGTATACACAAACAGTTTACAATTATTACATCCATCCATTGTGGGATGAATTCGGAAGTGCAACCTTATACCTTAAAGTATTGATGGCAGACTACCAGGAGCAATATGCGATCATCGAACTTATAGGAGAATGGAATGATGCAATTGAAAATGATATCATGCGGCTGAAAAGAGATGTAACAGATGAATTTATGCGGCAGGGGATCGTGAAATTCATACTTATTGCGGAGAATGTGCTGAACTTTCACAGCAGCGACGATAGTTATTATGAGGAATGGTATGAAGATGTAATTGATGCAGGAGGTTGGATAATATGCCTGAATATGCCGGAACAAACGCAGTATGATTTCATAAGGGCACGATTGAACAAATATATAGACCTTATAAGTTTTCCTCACTGGCGCACCATGAAGCCCGATCTGCTTTTTAACCAGATTGATAACGTCCTTATGAGGCGACTGGACCGGTAAGCAATAGTATCATCGATTTCGATTTATAAAATAGATTGTTGCGAAAGTAATTTCTGAACTTCCTGTAGTATTTTTGCATATCTGAAAATTATCAACCCCCTGAATTATGACCTGGAAACAGTTATTCACTTCTTCGTTAGGAAAAAAATATGTAATGGGCTTCACGGGTTTTTTTCTGATTACTTTTTTAATTGTTCACTGTTTTATTAATGGTATGATCGTATTTAGTGACAATGGGGAAACTTTTAATCACTGGGCTTCTTTTATGGGTACCAACTGGGTGATAAGAGTAATGGAGATAGGATTATTTGTGGGCCTTATCTTACATATTGTGCAGGGACTCGTGTTATGGGCGCAGAACAGGAGCGCCAGGCCAATAGGCTATGCCATGAATAAGTCCAATACCAATAGCAAGTGGTATAGCAGGAGTATGGGATTATTGGGAACGTTAATCCTTATATTTCTAATTGTCCATTTGTACCATTTTTGGACACCTTCCCGTTTTGGAGGGCTTTTGGGAATTCATGAACTTGGCGAAGCAACGCTAAGTACTTATAATAACCAGGAAGTACATAATTTATATGCAGAAATGCTGATCGTTTTTCAAAATTTATGGGTTGTTGTTGTATATGTACTGGGAATGATATCGCTGGCATGGCACCTCCTGCATGGATTTCAAAGTGCCTTTCAAACATTCGGAATAAATCATAAAAGATTTACCCCGGTAATTAAAGGCTTTGGGATAATTTATGCAATTGTAATTCCATTATTATTTGCACTGATGCCTGTTTCTATCTATTTAAAATGGATACAATAATGCAATCCCGGCAAACAAAAAGTAAAACAGGCACCTTATGATACATTTGTGATAAAGTTCCTGAAATATAAAATATTTTAATAATAATATATGGGCTTAGACTCGAAAATTCCGGAAGGAGATTTGGAAACCAAATGGAGCGATTATAAAAGCCATGTAAAACTTGTGAATCCGTCAAACAAAAGGAAACTGGAGGTTATCGTGATAGGTACCGGCCTGGCAGGTGCTTCCGCCGCGGCTTCTTTAGGAGAGTTGGGGTACAAAGTAAAATCGTTTTGTTTCCAGGATAGCCCAAGGCGCGCCCACAGTATTGCGGCGCAGGGGGGTATTAATGCTGCAAAAAATTATCAAAACGACGGCGACTCCACGTTTCGTTTATTTTATGATACTGTTAAAGGCGGAGATTACAGGTCAAGGGAAGCCAACGTATATCGCCTGGCTGAAGTAAGTGCGGCGATTATTGATCAATGCGTTGCGCAGGGCGTTCCTTTTGCAAGGGAATATGGTGGTTTGCTGAGTAACAGGTCATTTGGAGGTACCCAGGTGCAGCGAACGTTCTATGCGGCAGGGCAAACGGGGCAACAACTATTGTTGGGTGCTTACGGTGCTTTGGAAAGGCAGGTCGCCCTTGGAAATGTAAAAATGTACTCGCGGCATGAGATGTTGGATGTTGTTATGATCGAAGGGAAAGCAAGGGGGATCATTGCGCGGAATCTTGTGAGCGGTGAATTGGAAAGACATTTCGGACATGCCGTTTTGTTATGCTCCGGAGGCTATGGCAATGTTTTTTATTTAAGTACGAATGCTATGGGCAGCAATGTTACTGCAGCCTGGAAGGCACATAAAAAAGGCGCTTATTTTGGAAATCCATGTTTTACCCAAATTCATCCAACTTGTATTCCGGTTAGTGGCGAGTACCAAAGTAAGCTTACGTTAATGAGTGAAAGTTTACGCAATGACGGGCGCATATGGGTGCCCAAAAATAAAGGAGATAACCGCAAGTCATCTGAGATAGGAGAAAATGAAAGAGACTATTATTTAGAGAGAAGATATCCTGCATTTGGAAACCTGGTGCCGAGGGATGTTGCATCGCGTGCCGCCAAGGAAAGATGTGACGAAGGTTACGGCGTGGGAACTACAAAACTTGCAGTGTATCTTGATTTTGCCGATGCAATAAAACGCTATGGGCAAATAGAGGCCGGCAAACATAACCTGGAGAATGTTGATGAGGCAGAAATTATCCGGCTTGGAAAAGTGGAAGTAAAGGAAAAGTACGGCAACCTCTTTGAAATGTATGAAAAAATAACCGGTGAAAATCCTTATGAAACCCCCATGAGAATTTATCCTGCCGTTCATTACACAATGGGCGGGCTCTGGGTGGACTATGATCTCATGACAACGGTGCCCGGATTATATGCGCTGGGGGAGGCGAATTTTAGTGATCACGGAGCGAACAGGCTGGGCGCTTCAGCCCTAATGCAGGGCCTGGCTGATGGGTATTTTGTGATTCCTTATACGTTGGGGAATTATCTTGCTGATGAAATACGCACTGCTCCAATTCCTGTTACGCATCCGGCATTTGTAGAGACCGAAAATGCAGTGAAGCAGAGAATAGAAAGACTGATGGGTATCAAAGGAACGGAATCGGTCGAAAGTTTTCATAAACGACTTGGCAAGATTATGTGGGAAAATTGTGGTATGGCAAGAAATGAAGAAGGATTGAAAAGCGGTATTGCAGCGATCAAAGCATTGAAAACTGAATTCTGGAGTAATGTACGGATACCGGGAGAAATACATGAGATGAACCCGGAACTGGATAAAGCAGGCCGGGTGGCGGATTTTATTGAATTAGGAGAGTTGATGTGCATAGACGCCCTTAACCGGAAAGAAAGCTGTGGAGGACATTTCAGGGAAGAAATGCAAACTGAGGAAGGGGAAGCAAAACGGGATGATGAACATTTTAGTTATGTAGCCGCATGGGAATATAAAGATGGGGGAGAAGAACTTCATAAAGAAGAATTGAATTTTGAAGTAGTGCATCCAAGTCAGAGGAGCTATAAGTAAATAGGGGTTTCTCCATAACAAGATTATTTGAAATTTTAAAAGAAGATGCTCAATGGAACATTATAACATGAACCTTACCCTTAAGATCTGGCGACAAAAAAATTCTAAGTCCAAAGGGGGCTTTGAAACTTACGAGGTCAGGGATATTTCCTCTGAGATGTCGTTCCTTGAGATGTTTGACGTTTTAAACGAAAGGTTAATTAATGAAGGAAAAGATGCTATAGCCTTCGACCACGATTGCCGCGAGGGAATTTGTGGTTCATGCAGCATGTATGTGAACGGGCAGGCTCACGGCCCGTGGCAGGATAATACCGTTTGCCAGTTGCACATGAGGGCTTTCAAAGATGGCGATACCATAGTTGTTGAACCATGGCGATCTGCTGCCTTTCCTGTAATGAAAGATCTTATGGTAGACCGGGCAGCTTTTGACAGAATAATCCAGGCAGGCGGCTATATTTCAATAAATACAGGTAATGCTGTCGATGCAAACGCCATTCCTATTGAAAAATTAAAAGCCGATGAGTCTTTTATGGCGGCTTCGTGCATTGGGTGCGGGGCATGCGTGGCCGCTTGTCCAAATGGGTCTGCCATGCTTTTTGTGAGCGCCAAAGTTTCACAGCTTGCGTTGCTCCCGCAAGGCGCGCCCGAAAGAAAGGACAGGGTGCTTAATATGGTTACGCAGATGGATAAAGAAGGCTTTGGCAATTGCACCAATATTTATGCTTGTGAAGCAGAATGCCCTAAAGGAATCTCAGTGGCCAATATTGCGAGAATGAACAGGGAATACCTGGAAGCCGCATTATCTACCGAAACATAGCCACGGTGATATTCTCTTCATTTTTTAGATGCTGTCAACTTTCAATCAGCGCATAAATTATTTTTATTACCGGCCATGTCTCACAGTTGCCTCCATATTCACTTAAGGGCCTTAAAAAAAATATTTCGCATTGTTACACACAACACCCTCCTGGAAATTCCTTCCAGGCGCAATCTTATCTTATTTCCCTGGTATTGATTTTAAACTACGGCAACCTTTAAGAATTTGTCAAAATTCGCTTCTGCAAATGCATCGTTATTACTAAAAGTTTTGTCACTACAGTGGCGGATGGGCATATTATTTACAGGAGAGCTTCCAATAACCTTCAATGGCTAAAGCGTATAAGTTATGAAGTCTTTTAAAAAATTAACCGGAACGGTGATGTGTTTGGTTATCGTGCTTTGGGTTTGTTCGTGTAAAAAAGAGATAGCTGCCACACCTTCGGTGAAACATGATCCCACAGCAGGTGTTGTTTCACAAATTAAGAATGACGATGGGTTTATGCCTGGCAAATATGTTTTTTTCCAGGTTATTCAACAACCTGATGCTATTGATACGACGGCATCTTTTTCTATAAATGTGTTTGCAAAATTTACTGATGATTTGACCGGTATTCCCGTGAATGCAGGCAATATTGTAATTAATAATTCGCAAACTATTACCAGCGGTGCCGGCAATTTGTACCAGTATTCTTATGATCAAAATACATTGCTTAAAGCAAAAAGTTATCTGGGAAATTATGTGGATATACAGGTGAAGGGCAGCAATGTTATTGATTCCTTAACCAGGAAATTATATATTCCCAGGCCGGTATTTTTAAACAATCTTTATAAAAGCATTTTCACAATCTCTAATAATAAGTCTTACCATTTTTCATGGAATGCTGATCCGCAAAACATGTTTGGAAAAGTGCTTATACAGGTAGATCATTATCCCGGTTTGCCGGCACATGATACCTCCATAAACCTGATATCCGTGAAGAGTTTAGTATATACCGTAAATGACAATGGCAACTTTGTTATTCCCGCCGCAGATTTGCAAAGATTTCCTGTGTCATCTTACATTTCAATTAGCATCAGCCGGGCAAGCGATAATATCTGGCCAACTGATAAAAGCCAGGTTGAATTTATCGCCGTCTCAGCTTCTACTTCGGCACCTATATTGATTAAAAATTAATTACACATTAATTTTTTAATCGAGCTGATAAATAGCCTTAACCCTGATTACGAAATAAAATCCTCAAATCGAATTGATTTGGGGGTTTTATATTTCAATGGATTAATTTTGCAGCAATTATGAAATCAGGGTTCGTAAATATTTTTGGGAAACCCAATGCGGGTAAAAGTACTTTGCTCAATGCTTTAATGGGTGAGAAACTCGCTATAGTATCTCCAAAGGTCCAAACGACCCGCCATCGTATCAAGGGGATTCTTACGGATGAAAATTACCAGGTAATTTTTTCTGACACACCGGGAATTATTGAGCCAAAGTATAAGCTGCATGAAAAAATGATGCAGGCTGTAAAAGGCAGCCTCGAAGATGCCGATGTTGCTTTACTTATCGTAGATCTAAAGGACGACCTGGCAGGGGCAGATGAGATTTTCTCATCACTTTCCCTTCGCGTGCCGTGCATAATTGTACTTAATAAAGCTGATGTTGCGGAAGCAGGGTTAATTAAACAGGCCAGAAGTTTTTTCCTGGGAAGAGCCTATTGCAAACAGGTTGTTATTGCTTCAGCACTTAAAAAAAAAGGGCTTACAGAACTAAAAAACTTAATAGTTTCCCTGTTGCCGGAAGGGGAACCCTTTTATGGAGATGAGAACCTGAGCGATCTTCCTACTAAATTCTTTGTAGGTGAAATGATCAGGGAAAAGATTTTTTATCTGTACCAGGATGAAATTCCATATCACGCTACCGTTCTTGTTCAGGAATATAAAGAGAAAACAACGCTCACAAAAATTACTGCAGATATTATTTTGCAAAGAGAAACTCAAAAAGGAATTGTGTTGGGTGAAGGTGGCAAAATGATTAAACAATTGGGCACAATGGCAAGAAAGGACATTGAAGAATTTATCGGGCGAAAAGTTTTCCTGGAGCTTTTTGTAAAGGTGCGGCCTAAATGGAGGGATAATGAAATGCAACTGAGGGAATATGGATACTAGGATAGCTTTTCCAGGGCAATATGGTTGTGGCAGTAAGAATGATCATAGGGTGTACATTATTTTAGAATGTATTATTGAAAGTTATTCTTTTATTTTTGTTTTTATAGGTACCGGTGGCCTTTTACATCGTATGTCAAAGATGATCCATCGTGCGTTGTGGATTTAATTTTTACCGTTTAAATTGGAGAGATGAATTCATTCGGAAGAATATTCAGGGTAGGTATATTTGGAGAGTCGCATGGTAATTTTGTGGGGGTGACATTAGATGGATGTCCTCCCGGGATTCCTATAACCGGTGATGATTTTTTCAAGGATCTTGAAAGACGCAAGCCCGGTGCAAAAGGTACGACACCACGCAAGGAAGATGACGCTCCCCAGTTGATAACCGGGGTTTTTAATGACAAATTTACGGGTGCCCCGGTAACCATTCTTTTTACCAACAGCAATACCCGTAGCGGGGATTATGAAAAGCAAAGAGCAGTGCCAAGGCCTGGCCACGCCGATTTTGTCGCTCATGAGAAATTTAAAGGATTTGAAGATTATCGTGGCGGCGGCCATTTCAGTGGTAGGCTTACCGTTGCCGTAGTAGCAGCAGGAGTGGTTGCAAAAAAAATAATTGCATCATTCAATGAAATGCCGCAACAAAAAATTGCTGTGGAGGCGCGCATTCTTGAAATAGGAGGGGAGCAGGATATCGAAAGAGGTTTGCAAAAAGCTATCGATAAAAAAGACTCTATCGGCGGAATCATTGAATGCACGGTTAGTAACCTGCCAATAGGTTTGGGCGAACCATTTTTTGATTCGGCAGAATCACTTTTAAGCCATGCGGTGTTTTCAATACCCGCGGTAAAAGGGATTGAATTCGGAGCGGGGTTTGCTGCTGCAAAAATGTTTGGGAGCGCTCATAACGATTCCCTCATAAACGCAGATGGAAAAACAGCGACCAATAATGCAGGTGGCATCCTGGGCGGCATAACCAACGGCAACGATTTGGTATTCAGGATAGTGGTAAAGCCAACTTCTTCAACGCCTAAAGAGCAACAAACATTGAACGTTGAAACGGGTAACATTGAGCCTTTTTCGGTAAAAGGCAGGCATGACCTATGTATTGCTTTGAGAGTGCCTGTTGTCCTGGAGGCGGTTACGGCAATAGTTATAGCAGATCTTTTGCTCCTGAATAACTCCAAAAAATAATTAGGGCAGCGTGTGCACATCTTCTATAAAAAAAAATTCCACCGGGATGTTTCGTAACATGCTTATCGAAAGAATATCAAATTGTATCCGCTTCCATGTGGGATATAAAAACAAAAACTCTTCGGAAGCATTGATCAGGTTAGTAAGTTTCTTTTTTGTTACGTCCTCTTCGGGATAACCAAATTTTTTGGTTCTCCTTGTTTTTACTTCGATAAAATGCACTGTTTCATTTAGCGATGCAATAATATCCACCTCCCAATTGCCGTGACGCCAGTTTTGATGTAAAATCACATATCTTCTTTCCGATAAATATTTCAAGGCCATTTTTTCCCCAAGGGCCCCGGTTGCATTATGATGCGCCATATTATACAATTTATGAAAATAAATATCGCTGGTCATAAATAATCGGCAGCCCACTTTGTCGGTATTTGTAGAATGCAGCTTTTTTGAAAAGTATTATTACTTACTTTTGTGTGAAAGAACATCCATGAAAATTACAAAGAATGTTGGCATAGGATTTATCCTGTTGATTGTAGTGGCGTCATTATATAGAATCATGCCGGGAAGGCCCTATGGATTTGCGCCACAAATCGCAATGGCTATTTTTGGCGGAGCGATTATAAAAGAGAAGAAATTTGCTTTTCTTTTACCTCTTTTATCCATGTTTATTTCCGATGCATTGTATGAGATTTTATATAGAAACGGGGTCGGTCCTATCAGTGGATTTTATGAAGGGCAGGTTACAAATTATATCCTTTTTGGATTGATGACATTTTTTGGTTTTTTCATTAAAGGAATAAACGTAGCCAGGATCGCCATAGCCTCAATAGCAGCTCCTACTGCGTATTTTTTGTTATCAAATTGCATAGTCTGGGTAAGCCATTCTCCCTACGCCGGTTTGCAAAGGCCAAAAACTTTTACCGGGTTGCTGCAGTGCTTCGAAGATGGATTGCCCTTTTATCCATGGAGTGTGGCAGCAACGGTCATTTTTTCTGTAATATTTTTCGGCAGCTATTTCCTGGCAACCAAGCCGTCTTTACATCCTGTTCCCGATAAAATTACGTAATACCATTCTCCTGCGTTCCATCTAGTGTGATTCATAGCCTTCATCTATTAAAAGATGATTCCCATCTGCGGCTTCCGTAGCAAGAATGTCACAACGATTATTGTAAATATTCTCTGCATGCCCTTTTACCCATTTAAACTGGATGTGGTGTTTCTTTGAAAGTAAATTGTATCGCTCCCAAAGATCCCTGTTTTTAATATTCCCTTTAAAATTTGTTTTAATCCATTTAGTAAGCCAACCTTCCATAACTGCTTTTACAACATAGTTGCTATCGGAATATATGGTGAGATTGAGGTTGTCTTTTTTCAGTGCCTCCAATGCTGCAATAACTGCCATTAATTCCATCCGGTTATTGGTAGTGAGGCGATACCCCTTCGATAATTCTTTTTTAATTTCCCCCCATATCAATACGGCTCCATAGCCACCCCTGCCTGGGTTTCCCCGCGATGACCCATCTGTATAAATTTTAATTTCCACTGTTAATTTATTGAATTTTATGGTGTTTCTCTTAATGTAAATTTCGCAATGAGCCGGCAATGAGGATTCATATATAAGTTGTCGATAGGTATGAAGCTGCGGGTGCTGATCACTTTTTTGTCAGGACTATACTTTCTAAAATAGTCTGTAACTATGTGTTGCATATTTTCAGGAATCAAGGATGGTTCTATTACTATCCGGTTACGGGTTGCGCTTTTCAACGCCTTATAGATCATTTCGGAGCAATAGAGCCGGTTATTTGTCTGCAATTCATAGACTTCATCAAAATGAACTTTTTGATCGTGAAATTTATTAAGTGCCAATTCTAAATTCACCTTTTCACTCCCCGAAAGGTCATACCGGTAAAGAGCGCATTTCAAATTCATTTTTACATTTAAAAATGAGTCAACCGGGTCGTAACGGACGGTATCTGCAGGAGTGCTAAAATCTTCCGGATAAATATGACATACCATTTTTTTATTGTTTCGCATAACAACAATACCCGCATGAGAATAGGAGTGATCCTTTATGGAAAGGAATCGTATACGGTCACTGATGAAATCATTTCCAAGCCTTAGTAAAAGATCTCCGGGTTCACAAATATTTCTAATACTGTCGGGGAGATGGTTTGTTGAGCTATGTGGCGTTGCAACAGTAGCATCTTTAATTGAGATGTTTGCAGGTTCCTGGTCGCATGAAACAATGCTTATCATTAATAGAACAGGTATCATATAATTCGAAAATGTCATGCTGGCAGGTTTCGCAAATATTATTAAAGCGGCTTTACGGCGATGTAAAAATTTCTGATCCAACCCATGGTAAGAGGTAACAATGACTAATTGTGGATGAAGCTTAAATTATCTATTCCAATTAATGATGAATATCCCTGGTTGAGCCCACTTAAATCTTCAATATACCGAAACGCAAATCTTGCTTTCTCAACGGGAGCGGGTAAGCCGGCAATAGTTATGGTAATTTGTGTCCATGTTTCCGGATATCCGTCCAAAACATTTTCGTTTGATACAGCATTTATATCAGTGAGTGTTGTGGTAAACTTTCCAACCGAGAAAGGAGTATTTCCGCAATCCGCCGATCCATCAGTAAAATTACCCAATACCTGCATTCTATCGACCGCCGGGTAAAAAAAACCGGCATCATTCATTGCCCTTGTGTAGAAGGTTATTTCATCTCCATTCTTAACGGGCACCTGTGGTGAAATTAGCCAGGCACTCAAACTGCCGGTGAGGCTAACTGCCGCAACATCTACTGAGATATAATCTGTGGGAGACCTGGTTGCATTGTATGCTGGAAATCCAACCGTATCGAGCCCAAGCTTTAAACCGCTTTCATATCGTCCCTGCCTCCATCCGCTGGGGCCTGCAGGGTCACTGTTGTTTTTGAATACCCATCCTTTTGCAGGTAACGCAGACACATCATTAAAGTCTTCGACAAAGGAAAAATTGCTATCAACCACCGGCGCAATGGGAGTATTTGTCTTTAAAGTATCCTTTGTACACGAAAAAATAAATACAGCCACAAACACAACAAGTATGCTTATAAAAAGCAAGGTGTTTTTATTTTTCATTAATACATTCATAGTTATCAAATTGTCATTCTTATATGCCATTTATTAATGGCGTACACTTTTATAGGCCACAGAATCAATGCCAATCCCTGTGCCGTTGCCATTTGCTCCCGCATCAGTTACGAAATACCTGAAAGCGAACCTTCCCTTTACCCTGCCACTGAGCCCGGAAACGGTAACTTCAAAACGGGTCCACTGTGAGGGATATGCGCCTGGGTTAGGCGTAAATATACTGGTGGGCACCAATCCGGCATTTATAGTAATAAGGCCTTGTGTAAAATCACCGACTTCAAGTCCCTGGCCGACATTCAGGTCATCGTTCGTGGGATTTATTCTCACTTGCAGGCTATTTCCATGATCGGTTGTGTCACCTGTGCCATCTACTATCTCGTAAGCCCTGGTGTAAAAAATTATCAGGTCGCCGTTTTGCATGATAACGGGTGGCGAAATAAGCCAGTTACTTATAGTGCCTTCATTTGAGGGAGCAGTTGAGGAAATGCCGGCACCAATAAAACCGGCGAAACTCCCATGATTTGAATAGGGATTGAACCATGGGTATAAATCGCCACCATTTTGCCAAACGCCGCCTCCCCTGGGGTTACTGGCATTTACAAATTGCCAGCCTCTATCGAGGGCAGCCGATGCGCTGTCAAATTCTTCAACAAATGATTGATCGGGAACTGGTGGATGACTTGCGAGATAACTATCGTCTGTACAAGCGTAAAATAGAAAAACGACCAAACTGCTAAGGGCCAGGAGTTTAGGCAAATGGGTTTCTCTCATAATTTCTGATTCTGATGTATTCCCGTAGGTTTGAATAAGCGGTGAAATTAGTATTTTTTTGCAATAGGGTGGCACATAGTTTTTGTCAAAAGGACCTGCAACCGGCCGTATTTAAACCTGGAAAACGCCCGTTTTAAATGCTTCGTTTGCGGGGTTGTTGTTTGCTGCTGTTATATTTTCAGAAATCAATGATCTTGTATCCAGGGGATCAATAATAGCGTCTACCCATAGACGTGATGCGGCATAAAATGGTGTGGTTTGCTTTGTATATTTTTCAGTCATTTCCGACAATAGCTTTTCTTCATTTTCAGGTGTGATTTTTTTGCCTTTGGCTTTCAGGGAAGCAACTTCAATTTGTAATAATGTTTTAGCAGCCTGTTCCCCGCCCATCACGGCTATTTTTGCCGAAGGCCATGCATAAATAAACCTGGGATCATAGGCTTTTCCACACATCGCATAATTACCTGCGCCATACGAATTTCCTAAGATTACGGTTATTTTAGGGACAACTGAATTAGCTACTGCATTTACCATTTTTGCGCCATCCTTGATAATACCGCTGTGCTCGCTACGGGTACCAACCATAAAGCCCGTTACATCCTGTAAAAATACCAGGGGAATCTTTTTCTGGTTGCAATTCATGATAAACCGCGCTGCTTTATCGGCGCTGTCATTATAAATTACGCCCCCTATCTGTAACTCACCCTTTTTGTTTTTAATATTCAATCGTTGATTGGCCACGATACCCACTGCCCATCCATCTATACGTGCATAACCGCATAAAATCGTTTTTCCATAAGCTTCCTTAAACTGGATAAAAGAGCTCTCGCCAGGCGAAGGCGGAACTCCTTCCCCGGTTGTTGAAGAAGCATCAACAATCCTTTCAATAATGTCAACCATATCATATGGCTTCGTATTGCCTTCAGGGAAGATCCCATAAATTTCATTTGGATTTTTTGCGGGAGGCAAAGATTTGATCCTGTTGAACCCGGCGATTCCCCGGGCGCCAAGCCCGCTCATAATTTTTTTTACCTGGTCAAGACATTCTTGTTCAGTAGCGAATTTATAGTCTGCGATGCCGCTAAGCTCCGTATGTGTAGCGGCACCACCGAGGGTTTCGTTGTCAGTAATTTCACCGATAGCTGCCTTTACAAGGTAAGGGCCTGCTAAAAATATCGACCCATTGCCTTCCACCATCAATGTTTCATCGCTCATAATTGGAAGGTATGCGCCGCCTGCAACACACGGCCCCATTACAGCAGCAATTTGTGTGATGCCCATTGCGCTCATTTTGGCGTTGTTTCTAAAAATGCGGCCAAAATGCTCTTTATCCGGAAAAATTTCATCTTGCATAGGGAGGAATACACCTGCGCTATCGACTAAATAGATAACCGGCAGGTTATTTTCCATTGCAATCTCCTGCATGCGAAGATTTTTTTTGCCGGTGATGGGAAACCATGCACCTGCTTTCACGGTTTGATCATTGGCAAGTATCACACATTGCTTTCCACTAACATAACATACACCTGCCACTGTTCCACCGGCGGGGCATCCACCATATTCTTCATACATGCCATATCCTGCAAATGCCCCGATCTCGATAAATGCCTCATCCTGATCGCGCAGGTATTGAATGCGTTCCCTGGCCGTTAATTTCTTTCTTTCTTTTTGCTTTTCGATAGCCTGTTTACCCCCGCCTTCCTCAATAGTATTGAGTAATCTTTTTACATTATTCAATGCGTTTTTCATCACATCTTCATTCCTGTTATAATCTATATCCATAATAATTCAATAAGAGTCAAAACTAAAACTTTAAATTTGAGTTCAGCCAGGGACAAGTTCTAAATTATAAACTTTGATATGCACCGACCGGATTTTCTAACTTCAATATCCAGGAAATTTATTTTACTAATAGCGGCAATTATCATAGCCATTGGTATCGTTTTTTTTATCTGGCAAAAAAATAAATACGCGATCGTAAATGAAACCATAGCCAACACCATAGCAAAGAAAACCAATAACCTGTATGAGATCCAATATGATTCAATTTATTTTGATGAACTAGCCGGTAAAGCGTATATGAAGAATATTCATATTGCTCCCGATACAACTGCACTAAAAAATGTACACCTGGCAGATCTGCCCTATGTGCTGCTGGATATAAAAATAGCTACTTTAGAGGTAACCGGTGTAAAGACCGGGAAGGCCTTGCTGGGGAAGCAAATGATTGGCGATTCAGTACTGATAAATGATGTCGATGTAGTCATCTACTTTGTAAAGCCTGTTGAGAAAAGAACTAAAATCGGGACGGAAGCGCGCATGATTTATGATGAGATCCTGGACAATTTAAAGCGCATCCAGGTTGGCAGTGTTTTTATAAATAACATGAATGTAAAAGGTAAAGGATTTTTTACAAACGAAAAAGAATTTGATGTAACACATACCGGCATACAGCTCCTTGATGTATTGATCGACAGTGCACACAACTTTGATACAAGCCGCACGTTATTTTGTAAGCAGGCTGCCATGCAGATTCCCTCTTTTGTATCTTATAATAATAACAGGCCGGAGCTCCGGGTGGATAGGACAATTTTTTCCGGAAAAGACAATACACTTTTTTTTGGGGATATTAGCGTGAACAGGTTTGAAACTGAGAATGGCGACAGTGTTAAATTGCTTCATGCCAGCAGTCTTTTGCTTAAAGGCCTCAAAACAAATGAAATCGTAAACGATAAAGATATAATCGTTGATACTATCACGAGTAAGTATATAATTATTTACCAGCCTCCCATTGAAAAAATAAAAAATAAAAAAACTGAAAAATCCGGCGGGACGGATAGTGTCGGTTTTCGTCATGTTTACAGTATCGATATGAAGCACCTTAGTTTTCCAAAAGTTACTTTTATTCCGAAGGCGAACAGTGGCTACACGCTGGGAAATATTGCTATTAAAATAAATGAAGTAAAAGCCGGCGAAATTATAAAAGTTCAGGAGTTTCCAATGGATTATAGTAAAGAGGTCGAATTAAGTTGTGATAAAATTTCTATCAAAACTAAAGATGGCTTTTATAGATATACTTTTCAAAACACATCGATTAACTCCTTGCAAAAGCAACTGAAATTGGGCATAGTGATCATAAAACCATTCCTGGGTGAGGAAGCATTTGCCAGGAAAGCTCATTTTCAAAGGGATCGTTACGATGTAGATTTAGATGGTATTGCTTTAAACGGGATTGACATGAAAAATCTCTTTGAGAAAAAAATAATTGCTTCCAGCCTCACCATAGATAACGCTTCAATTAAAATTTACCGGGATCTTCAAAGGCCGATGGATGAAAAAAGCAAGGTTGGAAACTATCCTTCACAATTGCTAAAAAGAATTGATATGCCTGTAAATATTTCAAAAGCACTGGTGTCAAAAGCTTTCATTGAATACAGGGAGAAAGAAGTTGTGAGCGACAGTACAGGAGATGTAAAATTTACTGACAGCAGAATCAATGTTGCCAATATTACTAATATATCAGCGGTTATTCAAAAAAATAATGAATTGAAGATTTCATTCCAATCGAACATACTAGGGGTCATACCTGTGAACGGGAATTTTGGATTTTCAATGGATAACAAAGGCGACAAATTCAGTGCTGAAGGGCATATTCCATCCTTCGATGCTCATTTACTTAACGATGTTTCTATCCCAATGGCATTAATAAGACTGAATACAGGAACAATACAATCAATGGATTTTAACTTTACGGGGAATGATCTCGAAGCAGGGGGCAAATTGGTGATGCAATATAACGACCTCAAAATTGACGTATTAAGCCGTAATAAAAAATCAAATAGCATAAAAAAGAAAGGGCTTAAAAGCCTTATTGCCAATATTATTGTAAAGAATGACAATCCACGGAATGGAAATCTACGGGAAGTAAATCCACATTTTGACCGGGATGTGCAAAAATCTTTTTTTAACCTTATATGGAAGACAATTTTTAC
>JBDTLZ010000068.1:0-10309 GCA_039934515.1 Ginsengibacter sp. | reverse complement strand
GATCACGCAAAGACGCGTAAGAAGAAAAGACATCGCAAAGACGCATAAGCACTCAATAGCTATACTTTGCGGCTTATTTCCCTGGCGGCTTTGCGTGGAAAAAAAGAAGATCCATCATCCTTTCGATATCACCCTTTTATTTCATCTTTCCGATGAATTTTTTCCTTCAACTCTCTTTCCATTTCTTTTTTTAAATCATGAAACTCATGCGCCTCATCAATAGAATGCGACTGTTGCATGGTTTCTTCTTTTTTAGTAAAATCGCTAAGCTTTGAGTAATATTTATGAATGACCCTTAACTCATCTTCCGTCATATTTTCAACATTAACGAGCCTATTGCTGGCAAACTCATGTGCAGCTACAAGCTCGTTGAGCTTTAACTGTATAGCAAGTGAATCTTTATTCTGGGCTTTCTGAATTAAGAACACCATTAAAAAGGTAATGATGGTAGTACCTGTATTGATTACCATTTGCCAGGTTTCTGAGTAATGAAAGACCGGCCCCGTGGCTCCCCATACCAGCACCATAAGAAAAGCTACTATAAATGCAGGTGTACTGCCCGTTGCTTTGCTAACAGCAGATGCAAAAGTTTCAAAAGAGTATTTTTTAGATGATTCGGCGTTTTTTTCCATTAGGTTGCTTTTAATATGTAATACAATAATTATATGTAAATATATTACTGAAACGATTACGGAAAAGTTAATGGAAAATTGAGGGTATCCACGCCAGGACGCTTTTACATCCGAATCATTTTAGGGCCAGCAATTTAAATCCCTCCTGGTAGTATGAATCTGTACTTTGTTAATACCCGCTGCCAAATAATTATCATTTAGAAGTATGTTTTGCCACATAATTATCCGGGGATAAGATGGGACTACTTGCCGGCCCTGCGAATTCCGATTGGTGGTTATAGATATTGTTCCATCATATTCTTCCGCAACTGCCGCGATAACAAAAGAATAAATCCCATAAACGTTTAATCAAAACTGATTTATTATTGTTTCAAAATTTTAGCACGTAGCAATTATTTAACGCAATATAGCAAGTAACTGCGATTTTCATTTAAGCCTGGCCAACTGCTCATTATAAAACTGAACGGTGGCTATTACATCAGGTAAACTGTGGTACCAGTTTGATTCATGTTCTATTGAAAACATCCCATTGAAATTTTGACGTTTAAGCTCCTGGAATATCGCAGGGAAATCAATAACCCCCTTACCCACAATAGTGTCAGATGCTTTGGTATCATCAAATTTCACAATATCTTTTAGATGCACGCCATAGATGTGACCTTCCAGTTTTTTGATACAATCGGCGGGATTAAGCCCATTACGGGCCCAATGCCCCACATCTGCACACGATCCGATGTTGGGATGCCCGCTAATTGCCGCAAGAACCGAGTCGGGACTCCAATAGGCATTAGGCCTGGGATGGTCGTGTATGGCTACTTTAATTCCGTAGGATCCAGCCATGCTGTCTACCAGATCCCACTGATCTTTGCGTGGCTCGGCAGTAATATAACTAAGGCCAAATTCCTTTGCAAGATCAAATGCCTTTTGCCATTCTTCCTTCGTGCCGGGAGAAATAACGCCCATTGCCACCATATTTATTCCTTTTGCCTGAAGCATCTGCTTTATTTTGGCACGACTTTCAGCAGACATATTGATACCAAAACTATCTTTCAAGCCTCCACCCAGCATCTGGCCCCAGAAAGCTTCAATATGTTTAACTCCTGCACTGTCTACTTTATCCAAAGCCTCTGCAAAAGTGAACTTCCTGAAGGTCCACATCTGAACGCCAATTTTCCAGTTGGCTGTTACGTCATTTGTATCAGATGATGTTTTCGCAGTGCTGGAATCAGCAACTGCCACCTTATCTGAGGTCGAGGTATCACAACGCATAAGCGAAATCATACAAATGCCACTTACCAGAACTAATGCAATCTTTTTCATTGAAAATATTTTAATTTTTTAGGATAAGCAAGATAGTTATTAATAAGAAAAAAACTATTGAATAATCGGGTAATATGATTCAACTCTATTTTCCGATCATACCGGGCGCAGGAAAAAGATTGATAGAACGACCTGGGCGGCATCGATTCATTTACAGAGTAATTATAGTTCTTTCAATTAACAGGTTACACATAATAATATTTTACAGCTTAAAATATAAAATTTGAAAGTGCTGTGACTAATATCAGGTTCCTGGCCTGCTACTCAACATATCAACATGATATTACAGGGATTACTGCCAGGCAGTGCCGGCTTACCAGGAGAACCTTATAAAGTTAAAATATAAATAACCGGCCAATTATTAAGCTTTGCCATGGTTTTACTCAAATCATTTTCTTTATCAGCTTTCCCAATAGCATCAGTCCATAATCTACATCATCGTTCCATGGCTTGCCAAAGCTTATCCTGACACAATTGGAATAATTATTACCTGATGAAAATATTCTCCCGGGTACGATGGAAATATTTTGCTTCATCGCTTCTGAACGCAGCCGGAATGCATTTATATTTTTATTAAGCTCCAGCCACAATATAAAGCCACCATGTGGCCGGGATACTTTTGTATCTGCAGGAAAATATTTAATAATTGCCTGGACGTACCTCAGGCTTTGTGTATGTAGTGCCTTTCGAAGGTTTTTCAAATGGTATTCATAACGGCCATTCTTAAGGAAATGCGCCATCGCAGCCTGCGTAATTGTCGGGCAACTGATGTTATGGATTCGTTTGATCTGGTTTACCTGTTCGAAGAATTTCCCGGGTATGGTCCACCCAATCCGGTAACCGGGACAAAGTGATTTGGAAAGAGAAGAACAATGCATTACCAGTCCTTTCTTATCAAAATATTTACAGGTCCCGGGACGGTTTCTTCCAAAATAAAGCTCACCATAAATGTCATCTTCAATTAATGGAATATTGTGAAGCGTAATGATCTCCGTCAATTTCTTTTTGTTTTCATCTGGCATGCAACTTCCCAATGGATTATTAAAATTTGGGATTACCACACAAGCTTTTATTGGAAATTTCTTTATAGCCTTCTGCAAATCAACCAGGTCAATACCGGTTACAGGATCAGATAATATCTCAACAACCTTCAATCCAAGACTTTCTATAGCCTGGTAGATCCCAAAATAATTGGGGCACTCCACGGCGACCGTATCTCCGTATTTTGTTACCGCCTTCAAACACATGGTAATTGCTTCAAGACAGCCGGTGGTTACAATTACTTCGCCAGGTTTTACTTTACCACCCCAATTAAATGCAAGCTTTGCTATTTCATTTCGCAGTTCAATATTGCCCTGGGGATGTTCATAATTTATACAATGCACCTTTGTGTTACGCAGGGCGTACACTACCGACTTATTAATTTTTGCAGCAGGCAATAAAGAGGGGTCAGGCACTGCCAACGCGAAATTCATTCCGCCGGTTGCAACGATATCAGAATAAATTGATGAGATCATTTCTTTTACCGTGACATCGTGAGATAAAGGATCGGGCTGAACGGGTTCCGGTAATTCCGGAAAACGGCGGTGATTAAAACGCACATAGTATCCCGACTTCGGGCGTGACTCAATAAGCCCCCTGGCTTCAAGATGGTAATAAGCCTGGAAAGCTGTGCCCATGCTGATCCCATACTCGGCGCTCAATACCCTCACTGACGGAAGTTTATCGCCAATACCTAAAACCTCTTCCGCTATCATTTTTTCAATACCATTTGATACCTGTATGTAAAGGTGATCATTCGAGTCAATCTTTGTATTTGCCATACTTATCTAAATTGAAAAGGTTATATCGTCATTCATCAAGTGCCAGGCAGTAATCCCGGTGCACAGAACAAGTAACCCACAGGTTATAACTATTTCATTAAATGCAAATTATAAGAAATACCAGTGCCAGGGAGTCATCTGATCTAGTCAAAATTACTAAAACTGAATCTGTTTTTTTTCGATTTTTTTTGCAAATTTTGTATTGTCAAATTCAGCATAGCTTTATGGAACCGATAAGAATCGTAGATTATCAACCCAAATACCAGGAATACTTTGAAAAGTTTAACCGCGGGTGGATAGAAAGATACTTTGCAATGGAAGCTGTTGATGAATATGTTTTAACAAATCCGGAAGAGGCTATATTAAAACCGGGTGGTGCAATCCTAATTGCGCTGTACAACGAAACTGTCGCAGGAGTTGCCGGCTTAAGAAAAGTAAATGATACAGTATATGAATTTACCAAGATGGCTGTTGATGAGGGCTTTCGAAGAAAGGGAATTGCTGAAGCATTATGCCAGGCCAGCTTCAAAAAAGCAAAAGAGCTTGGAGCTGAAGACGTGATCTTATATTCAAACAGTATCCTTACGCCGGCAATTCACTTATATGAAAAACTTGGCTTCAGGCACCTGCCTGTCGGAAATGCAGAATATCAAAGATCAGACATAAAAATGACGATCCCGATCTTACAAACAGAAACCGTAAACCTATAAAACATTATTAAGATGGAAATAGTTGAAAACATCTCGATCCTTAAAATAACCCACTCACGTCTTGACGAGGTGGATTTTAGTAACCTGGAATTCGGCAAATATATTTCGGATCACATGCTTGTGTGTGATTATGTACATGGCGTGTGGCTTGCCCCGCAAATATTGCCATTTGCAAATTTATCAATAAGCCCTTCTGCTCTTGCGCTTCATTACGGGCAAACAGTTTTTGAAGGAATGAAGGCCTTTCGTACTGAAAATGGAACAATTAATATTTTCAGGATTGAGAAACATTACGAGCGATTTGTAAGATCCCTGGAAAGAATGTGTATGGCTATTGTGCCGAAAGATATTTTCATGGAGGGCGTATTACAATTGGTAAAGACTGATAATGCCTGGGTACCTGCAGCAGCGGGCAGCGCCTTATATATCCGGCCATTTGTTTTTGCAAGTGAAGCACGAATGGGTGTAAAGGTTGCCGATGAATACAGATTCATCATTTTCACCGGGCCCGTGCCGTCGCTTTATGCGCACCCCATTAAAGTAAAGGTCGAAACTCATTATACCCGCGCCGCAAAAGGTGGAACAGGGTCCGCAAAATGTGGTGGTAATTATGGCGCTGCATTTTTGCCAACTAAAATTGCCAAAAGCGAAGGTTATGACCAGGTTCTATGGACCGATGGAAAAGATAATAAATATATCGAAGAGTCCGGTATGATGAATGTAATGTTTGTTATTAATGGTGTGCTTGTAACGCCACCAATTTCCGACTCAATATTGGATGGAGTAACAAGAGATTCATTATTGACAATCGCGAACGACCTTGGGTATAAAACAGAAGAAAGACCCGTATCGATTGATGAGTTACAGTATGCTTTTAAAAATGGAACCATCACGGAGGCATTTGGGGCTGGCACTGCGGCAGTCGTTGCTCCGATATCACTTATTTGCATTAACGGGGTGGATTATCCCCTACCATTCTATAATTCAAAAAATATAATGTTCCAGGTTAAGAAAAAATTAGATGATACCAGGTTTGGCATTGAAGAAGACATATACAATTGGAACTACCCTGTTGATACCGGGAAATAGCAAACAATCTATTCAAACTTTTCTACTGTTATTGAATTCGACAATTTACACCCACAAATACTTTGATTGTATTAAGTACTTTTCTAAATACTGTACGCTATTATTTTGATAAAGCCAACATCGCTAACTAAGAAAAAAATATGTTATTAGAAAAAATTGTAAGGCCCTAACCAGGCCTTTTTAATTATATGACTTATTTACAATTTCAAACAGGTTAAACTTATTTTTTTGATTTAATATTGAATAAATGTTTTCAATTTCATGTAATGCTTTCATTAAATTTTTTACCGTTCCCGATCTTAAAAACGGACCGGTTAATTTTAAGACAACTTAATATTGATGACGTCAATGAAATCTTTTTTCTGCGGAGTGACGAGAGCGTAAATAAATATGTCGACAGGCCAAAACCTCGTATTCTTGACGATGCCCGGAAACATATTGATACTGTAAATACTTCAATTAGCAATAACAATTCAATTTTTTGGGGAATTACTCTCATAGATAATCCGCACTTAATCGGAACCATCTGTTTATGGAATATCTCTAAAGAAAATGATACGGCAGAAGTTGGTTTTGACCTAATGCCTGCCTTCCAGAAAAAAGGCTTTATGAAAGAAGCATTTTTGACGGTCGCCCGATATGGGTTTGACATATTGAAATTTAGTAAACTGGTGGGATGGGTATATCATGAAAATAGCAATTCGATAGCTCTCCTGCGTAAACTGAATTTCCTAAGGGATCTCGAAGAAGAAGCAAAGGGGGACAATATTAATCCTGCAGACAGGCAAAGTAATAAAATGCTGATCTATGGATTGAACGCTTCAGATTATCGGAAGGCAATGGCTGGCTTATAAAATTAAACACAATATTTGAGTAAAATAATTTTCATCGAATAGTTTGGCTGCTTTCTTGTATGGATTTCCGAAAATTAGCGAAATGAAAATAACGTTCAAAGGGTTATGGAAGGTACTAAAGGATTCCTTCAAGGGATTTTCAGAGGATAGAATAATGAAACTTAGTGCCGCTCTTGCTTATTACACTGTTTTTTCCGTAGGACCATTGCTCATTGTTATCGTTTTTTTATGCTCATTTTTCTTTGGCCGCGAAGCGATTGAAGGGGGCATTTATGGACAAATAGAAGGTTTTGTAGGTCATGATGCTGCGATCCAACTCCAGGAAATTATAAAAAACGCGGCCATCGGCGGTAAGGGGAAAGTAGCCGCGATTATTGGAATAGTTACTTTATTGATAGGCGCTACCTCTATGTTTGGAGAAATGCAGGACTCTATAAATATGATATGGGGGTTAAAAGCAAAGCCAAAATCGGCGTGGTGGCTATTAATTAAAAACAGGTTGTTATCATTTGGAGTGATCGGAAGTCTTGGTTTTCTATTATTGGTTTCTTTAGGGATTTCCGGACTTATAGAGGCTTTAAGTGCCCGCCTGAAAAATCATTTCCCGGACATAGCGATCACACTTTTCTATATAATCAACCTGGTGATAAATTTTGGTGTTATCAGCGCTTTATTTGCGGTAATTTTCAAGGTTTTACCGGATGCAAGGATCAAATGGAAGGATGTCATGGCCGGAGCTATAGCTACTGCTGTACTTTTTATGATTGGGAAATTTGCCATTTCTTTCTATATAAGCAGAAGTAATGTAGGAAGCACGTATGGAACTGCCGGGTCTTTAGTTGTATTACTCGTATGGATATATTATTCCTCGATAATTTTATATTTTGGCGCGGAATTTACAAAGGCATACGCAATGAAATATGGCAGCGAAATAAGGCCCAACGCATACACTGTCATCGCGAAAACAATTGAGGTTGAACAGGGGAAGAAAAGTGTGCAACAGGCGGAGGATGAAAGAAAGAATTAATGCCATGTTTTGATTTAAAATAAATTATTTTCCGGGTTGCAACGTGCCCATAAAATATTACCCGGAAATGGCCTCATGAGAATTTTTAGACCTTTTCTATTATTAATAAGGTATACTGAAGTTGATAATGAAATGTACTTCAGGTATAGGATCCAAACAGTTGGGGTAAAATAAATACCCATGGTTCTTTTAAAGGCAAGGACAGGTACTACCGTTCCGCGGTTGTGTTTGAGGCAAATACTAACTGGTAGCAGTATGCCTTCACTATTTCCAAAAAGGCAGTGCTTTGTAAAACCGTTCGTTGCTATCCCCCATAGACATTCCTGTTAAATAGGGTCGTTAATAAACATCCGGAACGGCCAAAAATTAACCTGCATATTCAATCTTTCATCCCTCCGGGCTCTATTAAAAAAAATTTTTAAAACTGTCAGAATCTGCAAACAGTGATGAGGATACTACCCTTAATCTTTCGGCTTAGTCATTACTATCCTGCATAGAGTTATTTTTGCAACAAACTTTTTATCACAATGGAGAATTTAAAAATAGCCACTGCTCAATTTGAAAATAAAAGCGGCGACAAAGTGTATAATCTTTCCGTTATTGATCGTCTCACCCAACAGGCAGCAGTCGGGGGGGCGCACATAATCGCTTTCCATGAATGTTCTGTAACTGGATATACATTCGCCAGGCGTTTGTCAAAAGAACAACTGCTCGATGTGGCGGAACTTATTCCCGGGGGGCCATCCACAAATACACTAATTGAAATTGCGGGTAAGCATGGCATTGCGATAATGGCCGGAATGTTTGAAAAAGACAGTTCAGGAAAAATCTTCAAAGCCTATGTATGTGTAGATAAAAATGGCCTGGTGGCCAAATACAGGAAACTCCATCCATTTATCAATCCCAACATAATTCCAGGAGACCAATACTGTGTTTTCGATCTTTATGGCTGGAAATGCGGTATCCTGATTTGCTATGATAACAATATCATAGAAAATGTAAGGGCTACAACTCTCCTGGGTGCCAATATTATTTTTATGCCGCATGTTACTATGTGCACGCCTTCAACGCGCCCAGGTGCAGGTTTTGCAGATCCGGAGTTATGGAAGAACCGCGATAATGATCCCACATCCTTGCGCCTTGAATTCGATGGTATGAAAGGCAGGGACTGGTTGATGAAATGGCTTCCTGCGCGCGCCTATGATAACGGCATCTATGCAGTTTTTTCAAACCCTATTGGCATGGACGAAGACCAGTTAAAAAACGGTTGCTCCATGATCATAGATCCCTTTGGCGATGTTATCGCGGAATGCAGAGCGCTGGGTGATGATCTTGCTATTGCTACGGTTACACCTGGCAAACTTACACAGGCCGGGGGGTACAGATACCTCAAAGCCAGGAGACCTGATCTTTATAAAGACATTATCGGTCAAACCCATGAGCCCGAACAAAAAGTTTCCTGGCTGGATAGTGAATGAAAAATTATTGATTTGCGCCGTTGGAATCTGTCAGCAATATGCTTCCAATAAGGAACGAAGGATGTCGCTTTTATCATTTAATTCGTGACTTTCAATATCACGCACAGAAATTATAGGTGGCAACTTTTCATATAATTCCGGAAGCGATAATATTTCGTAAAATTGTTCTTTTATCCATTTGTTATAAGCGATTGGATATATTTTGCGACTGATAAAAAGCGCTTGTAAAAATTCCTGGAATGCTTTATATAGTTTGTCAAAAGCATAAAAGTAAAGTTCTCTTTTAACGAGAAATGAAATTTGGTCCAGGTCATAACTGCATGATTTTTTTACCATTTTTAATCTCTGTAGTTGCATTGCATCGCTATAATAAGGCAACCATTTTTTACGGAGGCTGGTGAAATATTCTCCCTCACCGGTCAGTGGTGCTGAATAAATCAAATGATTACCAATTTCGACTTCGAAGAAGTCGGGGCCGCAACCATCATCCCAATTAGATGCTTCGTAAATGCCACTAATAAAATCCAGGTGAATTTGGGCAAACCTGTGCGAACCTCTATACTTTAACAGCGTAGGCTCTCTTTGCAAAAAATGCACCCACTTGTTCTCCAGGGCTTTAATTTCCTCCGGTGGGGATGTTTGTTTTAGCAAGATCGCAAAATCGATATCGCTTTCAGCTATAGCCTTTCCTCTTGCACAGGAATTTGTGAGTAAAATGGTATCAGCACAATTTTCTTTTGCAAAAAAATCACAAATCATTTCTATTGCCTTTCTGTGCAATTCTGTTGGTAAATTCATTTCGGGCATTTTGACGGTATTAATCCATGCTATAAGATATCTTATAAATAAATGTATTGCCTGCATTACGGTATCTCAAACCGACGGGATCTCAGTTTTATTATAAAATATCATTTTGCCTTTCGACCGCCCGGCCGACACCATTTCATCTGCTCCTGCTGAAGCGCCGCCGATTCTCAAAACGGCGTCACAATGATCTATTACCCGTATGGCACTCGGGTGAAAAATGGAGTTAAATATTTCGTCACCAACTTCCTTCGAACCGGCAGCATCGATCAATGGCAAGGCAAACCATTCACCTAATACAGGCAGGTGGCCCATCTTATAAAGATCGAGGGCGGTAACTGTCATTGCTTTTACATTAGCTGCAATAAGCGTTGGATCGTCATTTGTGCCCGACCGATAAGGGCCGGCAACAAGTATCATCAATGATTTTGGGTTGGGCATTAAGAAAGTTAACTAAGTTACAAAATTGAAATAATACTATTTTATCACCCTACTGCTGGAGGCTACTATGACAACAGGAGCAAAAGAACTGAATTTTTATATGAAATTATTCCAAAATTAATTTAGATCCG
>JBDTLZ010000067.1:0-29110 GCA_039934515.1 Ginsengibacter sp. | reverse complement strand
ATTTGAAACGCCAGGCCATACAGAAACCACTGTTAAGGCTATCTCGCCGGGTTTTTGATCGCCCATAAAGATCACCTTGCGTTTTGATTTCCTGAGGTCTTAATGTTTTGGAAAATAATTTCAAGGTCGGGTTGGGCAATTTATCATCTTCAACGAGTGAAAGTGAAATAATTCGTTGCAGGTGGATGGTCCTTTTTTAAACTTAAACCCTGTAGTAGCTACCAGGCAATCTTGCTGTAACGTTTCCACATACATTTCATTTGAGTGCATTCCAAAGCGTCACCGGTTGGTGGCGACATCAACCGGGGAGGCCCGCCGTGGGCGGTGTCTCCACCGCCTACAATTAAACCGCCGACGCGACAATTTGGATGCACTCTTTCATTTCAACCTTTCCAAAACCCCTTTACGTTTGATTATATTTTTATAATCCCATTGTATTTCTTTTGACTTTTTGAGCCAACGTTTCAAATCTTTTTTATTAATTTGATCGACAGAGGTATAGCGGGCCTCTGCAGCTTTGAAACTTCCTTCCATTTGCAACCCATCTTCTTCAAATGATTGGCCACTCCAAAACAATAACCGCACACTATTTTTCAATTTACTGTATCCAACGATAGGGTTTTTGTTCAGAAACCATACAGGATGTGCGTGCCAGATTTTATTCTCTGCTTCTGGCAAATGGCAACTAATTTCCTGCGAAAGCAAATTACAAATTTCCTGATCTCCACTTGACTGCGAATCATTGTAAGCCCGGATGTCGTTATTCATTGCTTGTTTCTTTTATTATTTTTCGAAATTTAATTGAAGTCAGTTAGCGTCTAATCGATGTTTTGTAAACTGTATTGTTTGAGTGATCGACTAACGTTGACGGCTTGCCGTCGGGATATTTTTTTTAATTGCAGGCACGGCAACTAATTTCGAAACCAGTAATGAAGTTAACAACAAAAAGCTGTATAGAGAAAGCCGGTCCCGACCTGCAATTTGAACATTTAAAATGTAACCCTTGCTGACGCCCGGTTTTTTTAGAGCAGTAAGGTCAGGTTGATACCAACTATTAAGTGCGATACTATTAGTAAAGGGATAGACGAGAAATTTTTCTATAACTTGTTTCCTTTTGCAATTTTACTACTTTCATAAATTATTTAATTTATTTTCGGCCCCCTGGAACAGGTTCTAAGAAAAGCTTGTGCCCTGGTTTTGAAGGCGGCACTTTGATGTGGCAACTGTTCTTCAATGATCAGCTTTATTTCAGGGATGATTTCAGGGTACTTTCCTGCCAGTTTTCCCAGCACGCTTAAAGAAAAAGCTTTTATCGCTACCGCCTCACCAGGGGATTCTACATATTTAAAACAAATTTCCATAACGGCGCCTTCGTTTTTTTTGGGAATAACTGTATACTGCAGCAGGCGGACTGTATTGCGCTTGATAGAATCGCGGAGGCTTTCTTTTTTTAGGTTGTTGAGTAACACGGTATACTTATTTTCTAGTAACCGCGGGTATGCAATTACACAGTAGCTGAGGGGCCAGGCAGCCCTCTGTGTAATACGGTATTCACCATGCAGAAAAAGCTTAAATAATTCATTACATCTTTTCATATCATGCCCTGCCCAGGACACAATTTTATTGCATTGTGCTTTTGAATGCTCTTTTAAAATTTCCTGTTTTAAATCCATGATTTGTTATGCAATTGCGGCAGGATATTGTTATGAGTTATTGTTTTTTAAATGGTTCCGCTGATCGGATATCATTTTCAAAATCGGGCGTGATAGATAGTACAGGATAAATATACAAAACCGGTTGCAAGTTAGATAGTAAACAGGCACGTGAAAAAGGCCAGTTACTTGGCATAATTTTTTAATAGTTCACTCATGGCTTCAACTTCTTTCCTGTTTACTGCAATGTGCTTCAATGATTCATTCATGGAAGGATTGGTATAACCTGTCCCGCTTTCAATAAACATGCTTGCTGAGCTGTGCAGTTCCCTGGCACCGGTAATTTCTGCGATTAAGAGGATGTTTGCGGCATTCACTCCCGAACCCGGCATAATAATGATCCGGTCATTTGCGAGCATATTTAATTCTTTTAAAATTTCCATTCCATCAATTGACTTCGGGCACTGACCTGATGTTAAAATCCGTTCAAAGCCTGTTTCAATAATATCTTCCAGCGCCCGGTACGGATCTTTTGCCCTGTCGAATGCCCGGTGAAATGTTACACCTAACGGATAAGCAAGATCCACCAGTTGCAAACATCTCTTTTTATCTACCTCACCGTCCCTGTTCAATAACCCAAAAACCACACCATCACAACCCAACTGTTTACAGATCTCAATATCTGCCTTCATAATTTCAAACTCATCATTGCTGTAAAAAAAATCTCCTCCACGTGGACGGATCATTACATACAATTCAATAGAAAGCTTCTTTCTCGCGGCGGCGATAAATCCATAAGAAGGCGTGGTGCCTCCTTCCAACGGGTTATCACATAGTTCGATCCTTTGGGCACCACCGGCCTGCGCAGTGATGCAGCTTTCAATTGTAAAGCCTATTATTTCAAGTTTCATGTTTTTGTTAGATGATCTTTATCTTTCAAATGGGATTATGAATCCATTAAAGGTCATGAACGCTACTGTGCCCGGACACTTAAAATCCGGACTTACCGATCATTTATTGAATCATGAATTTGGAGGGATACATTTTTTCTTCGCCGTTACTTTTTACACAAAATTCAAATCCCTTCTGTATAGCATAGGCTCCATATTCGCCATTTTTATTCAGAGCTAAAAAGCCGACCTGTAGCGTTTTTGCTTTGGCAAAATCGCGTTTTACAATGCGTTCAACCGCCTTACGACAAGCCGTTTCAGGAGAATCTCCAAGCCGCATGAATTCAACGACGAGGTGTGTGCCGCATATACGTATTACCTCTTCCCCTACGCCGCTTGACGTAGCAGCGCCCACTTCATTGTCTACAAAAAGGCCGGCCCCAATGATCGGTGAGTCTCCCACGCGGCCGTGAATTTTGAATGCCATCCCGCTTGTTGTTACGGCACCGCTCATATTTTCCGATGCATCCATTGCCAGGAGGCCCATCGTGTCATGATTGGCTGATCCATCATCGAAAAAAGCCGGTGCAAAAGGTCCATGTTCTTTTCTATTTTCAATATTTATTATTGGCTTGTATTCATTTTTCTGTAGCCATTCTCTATACGCTTTTTCAGCTGAGGGCGAGAGTTTTTGAGGTTCCTTTTCAAATCCATTTTCAACGGCAAACTGCTGTGCGCCTTGTCCTACCAGCAGCACGTGGGGTGTCGATTCCATGATTTTGCGCGCAACGGATACAGGGTGTTTTATTTGTTCCAATCCTGCTACCCCGCCGCAGTTGGCGTGTTCATCCATGATGCATGAATCAAGTGTTACGATACCATCCCTGTCTGGATATCCTCCAAGGCCTACGCAGCAATTAATAAGGTCTTCAATATGCCGGGCACCCGCCTCGACCGCATCGAGGGCCCGTCCGTTTACCGATAATATTTTCCATGCTTCGGTGTTTACATCTTTTCCGCTGTCCCATGTGGAAACGACGATCGGCTTCGTTTGTTCTTTACTGTCACACAATACATTTTTTACAGAAAGAAGGGGCGTACTGAGTGTTGAAAGCTGTAAGAATTTTCTTCGGTTAAGCATACATTCGTTTAATTAAAAAAGCTGGTGAAGTTCTGTACTTATATTTTGCGATGCATAGAGAGTTTTTTAATCATTGAATCCGACATCGGATCGGCATAGACGCCATATGCATTTACCAACACACCCTTCATTTCTTTTGATTTCGACTCGACGGCATATACCACAGCCTCGTCAGAAGGGTCTGTTTCACCTTCAAAACGGTAAACCTCAGTAATTTCAAATTCGTTGGGATTGAGGCACACATTTGTTTCTTTGCAGGTTATTTTATCGAAGGCAATGTTGAAATCTGTTTTAAACCCTCTTTTCTTTAACCCCTCAAGAGCCTTAACAACCGTATCATAACTTTCCATAAAAATATTTTTATCAAAAATAAAACATTCAAACTGTAAATATTTTTCAATATAAAAACGGCTGTTGTTATATTGTTTGACTGGTAGCTTCCAGGAAAGCAGCATGTTGAATGAGGCGAATTTTAAATAATGGGTTAAATAGGAATACAATCCGGCGACAGACCGCCTGGTGACCAAAGACAGGCAGGTAAATAGCTGCCGGATTGAAGCGGAAATCCTTTTGCCTTCGAAACGCCTGAGATTAAATAAATTTCCGGGCAAAAGATTGGAGCAATAGCCGGAACTGCGGATCATGACAGGCCTGCAGCTGAAAGCCCATCATCATCAGTAAGTTGTTAAATTATTTAATGCGTTTACACGATGAAGCGGGTAATTTAATTTGATTTAGTAATTGATTTGTACATTGCGTATACAGGTGTTTAAACAAAAATGAGTGTACAGAAGTCTATGAGCAAAAAAACAGGAAAGAAAAAACCAGCACACCTGGTCAAGGGTGTTTTGGAAATTACCCGATCTGGTATTGGATATGTAATTGCCGAAGGAAGAGATAATGATGTATTGGTGCGGCCGAACGATTTCAGCAAGGCAATGCATGGGGATACCGTTAGGGTAAAAGTGAAAGAATCGAATGGAAGGCGTGCGGAAGGAATTATAGAAGATGTGGTTGAACGAAAGCAAACTGAATTTATCGGGGATATTGAAGTCAACGAAAATTTTGCTTTCTTTAAAGCAGATACCCAAAAACCTATGCCCGATTTTTACATAAACCTCCGTAATCTCAATGGCGCAAAGAACAAGGATCGGGTAGTGGTAAAATTTTTAAAATGGGAAAAAGGAGAAAAAAAGCCTGAAGGTGAAGTGTTATCGGTGCTGCAGGCCAGGGATCGCAATGACATGGCGATGAAAGAAATCCTGATTCAGAATGGTTTCCCTCTTCAGTTCCCCAAAAATGCGCTCGAAGAAGCCAATGCATTACAGGATATTATTGATCCAAAAGAACTGGCCAAAAGAAAGGACTGCCGCGATGTTCTTACATTTACTATTGACCCTGCTGACGCGAAAGATTTTGACGATGCGCTTTCAATAAAAAAAATTGACAAGGAGGATTATGAGATCGGCATACACATCGCAGATGTGAGCCATTTCGTAACACAGGGAACTGAACTTGATGCAGAAGGCTATAGCAGGGCAACAAGCGTATACCTGCCCGACCGGGTAAACCCGATGCTGCCGGAAAAAATTTCCAACGAGCTTTGTTCACTTCGTCCGAATGAAGACAAATATACTTTCTCGGCAATCTTCAAAATCACCAATAAAGGAAAAATAAAAGATTACTGGCTCGGTAAAACTTTAATACACAGTGACCATCGCTTTAACTATGATGAGGTGCAGGAAATTATCGAAACGAAAACAGGAAAATATGTTGATGAAATTTTATACCTCAATGCCCTGGCAAAAAATTTCAGAAAAGAACGGTTTAAAAATGGTGCAATCAATTTTTCTTCTACTGAAGTAAAGTTTCAACTGGATGAAACGGGGAAGCCGATCGGGATTATTGTAAAAGAAAGTAAGGAAGCGCACCAGCTAATTGAAGAATTTATGCTGCTGGCTAACAGGACTGTGGCTGCACATATTGCTAAATTAAAAATTAATAAAAAACCGATCCCGTTCCCATACCGGATACATGACACTCCAGATGAAGAAAAGCTAAAACCATTTGCGGCTTTTGCTAAAAAATTCGGGTACAAATTTGATATGAATAATGAAGCCGAGGTAGCGGCATCATTCAACCAGTTGTTACAGGACGTGCATGGGAAACCGGAGCAGCATGTGCTGGAACAACTTGGTATACGTACTATGGCAAAGGCCATATACACTTCTGAAAATATTGGTCATTATGGGTTGGGTTTTGAGCATTATTGTCATTTTACCTCCCCTATACGGCGGTATCCCGATGTGATGGTTCACAGGATATTGCAGGATGTGATTGAAAATAACATCACTCCGGATAAAAAAATGGAAGAAAAATGTAAACATTGCAGTGCAAGGGAAAGGGCAGCTATGGATTCGGAACGGGCAGGTAATAAATATAAACAGGTAGAATTTATGATAGATAAGGTGGGCGAAGATATGGAGGGTGTCATAAGCGGTGTAGCGGCATTTGGTTTTTGGGTGGAAACCGTGAATGAGAAATGTGAAGGGCTTGTTTCAGCAAGAGATCTTTCCGATTATGATGACTTCAGGCATGATGATACTGATTATGCTTTAGTGGGTATTCGTACCGGGAAAAAATTCAGGATGGGAGATAAAATACAGATCAAGCTGGTCGCAGCCAATCTTGAAAAAAGACAGCTCGATTTTGAATGGATCCCCAATATTGCCAGTCTGAAAGAGAAAGCCGCCAAAGGGAAAAAGAGAAAAAGGTAGAGGAGGTAATCGCCCATTGATTTTAAATTTCAAATTTAACAGGCAGCATAACACTACGAATACATACAACAAAATTTATGCTTTTATCTTTTTTGTATTTACACAAAAAATTATTGATATGAATAAACCACGGAACTACATTTAAACAATCAGCAATTAATTTCACAATGCATTCTTTCAAGGAACTCTCAGAACTTTTCGAGGAGAAATTTAATACAAGGCATTTTCCCGTTTACCCGGAGACCCTTTACGAAGCATCACAATATATACTAACGCTTAGGGGTAAAAGAATACGACCGGTAATGTGCCTTATGGGCAATGAGCTGTTTGAGGCCATACATCCGAATGCATGGCACGTGGCAAATGCAATCGAGTTGTTCCATAATTTTACCCTTATTCATGATGATATAATGGATAAGGCCCCGTTGCGCCGGGGTATGCAAACCGTCCACACAAAGTACAGCGAGCCCACGGCATTGCTTTCGGGTGATGTGATGCTTGTTGCAGCATATGAGTACATCAATAAAATAGGCAACGAATACCTTCACCGCGTGCTCAGGATATTCAATACTACCGCGCGACATGTATGCGAAGGCCAGCAGCTCGACATGGATTTTGAGAGCAGGGAAAACGTAAGTTACAATGAATATGTAGAGATGATCGGCCTTAAAACATCTGTACTACTTGCCGCGAGTCTTCAATTGGGTGGAGTACTCGGCGGCGCAGGATTGGGCAACCAGGAGCACTTGTATGAATTTGGAAAGAACCTCGGTATTGCTTTCCAGGTACAGGATGATTACCTGGATGCTTTCGGTGATCCTGAAAAATTTGGTAAAAAGCAAGGTGGCGATATTGTTGCCAACAAGAAAACATTCCTTCTTATACAAGCCTTGCAGACCGGTACATCCGGCCAGGTAGATGAATTGAATAATCTTATGAAGGGTAATGAGCCTGGTAAAGTCGAGAAGGTACTCAATATTTATAAATCATGCAAGGTTGATGATTGGGCAAAGGAACTGAAGCAAAAATATATGTCGGCGGCCCTTAACAACCTGGAAGAGATTGCAGTGCTTTCTTTGCGTAAGAAACCTTTGCAGGAGCTGGCACATTATTTACTGGACAGGGAGATGTAAAAGGCTATTATCCGAAACTGCACGACAGTAATTGCCACCTGCGGGTAATAATATCGCCCAGGCCGGTAACCGGAAACAAATATTTACGCCGGTTTTCGCCGGATGAATAATTACGCAATAAATGCAGGTGGTACCTGTGGAGCTATTGAAATAAATCAACTTAAAAAAAACACCTTACATTGTTTCTTGTATAAATAAAAAATAGCTTTGTAACTAAATCCCGGGAGTTATGTCTTTCAGATCTGCCCTGTTAATGATTTTCTCTTACTGTGTTACATCTCATACGTCGGTGCTTAATGCACAAAAAAACTCACCCGCTAATTCCGACGAAAAAGTAAGATCCGGTCACGGAAGCCTCCTTTTTGAAAATGAGGATATTCTTCATTTCAGGCTTGTCGGGAAGTTGAATAATTTATTTAATGACAGAAGTGAAAACATGAGCTACCATCCTATGTTACTTCAATATAAGGACAAAGACAGCAGCCTTTTTTCAATCAACATTATGGTCAAGACAAGAGGACACTTTCGGAGGCTCAAACAAAATTGCAAGATGCCCCCGCTTTTATTGAATTTTTCCAAGGGTGAAAAAAGCAAAAGTTCCCTGTTTGAAATGCAGGGAAAATTAAAATTGGTAGTTCCCTGCCAGGGTGACGAATATATAATCAAAGAGTGGCTGGCTTATAAAGTCTACAACATTATTACAGATAAAAGTTTCGCTGCAAGGTTGGCGATGGTTGATTTTGAAGATTCCTTGTCAAAGAGGAAAACGGAAAGCCACTATTGCATTTTATTGGAAGATGAAGATAAAATGGCGCAACGCAACAAGACCTTTATTTGGAAAAAGAAAATGCTCAACATGAAAGATATTGACTCAGATGAATTTAAAAAAATGGCTGTCTTTCAATACATGATCGGGAATACGGATTGGGGGATTCCGTATTTGCAAAATATTGTTTTAATATCCCGGGATACTACCAAAGCCGTTTATGCAGTTCCTTACGATTTCGACCACTCAGGTATTGTAGATGCGCCGTACGCCGGACCTGCTGAGGAACTGGAACTTTCTTCGGTACGGGAACGTGCGTACCGTGGTTACTGTGAAAATGATAAAAAGGCTTTTGCTAAAACATTTGATTTATTCAACCGTCTTAAAAATGAAATATATAATGTGTATACCGGTTGTACGCTCCTGAAACCTAAGTATGTTAAAACAGTGTCCAACTATCTTGATGATTTTTATGAAACGATCAATAGCAGCAAACAAACAGAGACTGAATTTCAAAAACCGTGTAAAACCAATATCCGGATAGAGCTTAAAGGATTGAAAAAATGATTCCTGCAATAAGGTAACTCAAGATGCGGTGAATAGTAACGGGATAGGTGCACAAGTCACGGTGGTCCTGGTAAAAAATATTTTTATTGCTATGGATATTGCCTCATAAATAGTATTAAATTATTTACTTACCAATTGCTTTTTTTAAAATTAATCCCTGGTAGTTATAACATTTAAACTGGCCCTCAATAATGAAATTATATTTATTTTTATCCTAAAAGGGAATTGTACCTTAGTTACTAAATAATAGCGATGCTTGTAAAATCAATTTTACTGATAACCATCTTCCTTACCGGCACTTCATTCGGTAACATAACGCATGCGCAAACGCCGAATTCTTTGAGTTCAAAAGAGAAAGAAGATGGCTGGCAATTACTTTTTGACGGAAAAGATTTGAAGGGCTGGCATTCTTATTTAGAAAAAGCACCAGGCAAATCATGGCAGGTAATGAATGGCACAATAATGCTTAATAAAAATACAAAGAGTGTTGAAAAAGATTACGCAGATCTCGTAACTGATGATGAATTCGAAAATTTTGATTTTAAGGTTGAGTGGAAAATGGAGCCATGTGCCAACAGTGGCGTAATGTTTTATGTACATGAAGATCCTGAATTTAAAAACACATACGAGTCCGGCCCCGAAATGCAGGTAGCAGACCTGGCCTGTAATGATGATGGCCGCATTTTAAAATGCAGGGCGGGAGACCTTTATGATCTTATTTCTGCAGATACGGAATGGGTAAACCAGGGCGGCCATTGGAATACTTACGAAATTCAATCAATTAATGGTCATCTCGAATTTATCCAGAACGGCCATAAAATAATAGCAACAGATATGTGGAATGACCATTGGAACGAGATGATTAAAAACAGCAAGTTTGCCGAATGGAAGGGTTTCGGGACTTTTAAAAAGGGGCATATTTCTTTCCAGGGTACAGAAAATGGAAAGCTATGGTTCCGCAATATTAAGATCAGGAAATTTTAATACTGCTGCCGTTTAACACTCTTTGGTGTTCCAAAATGATTGTGATTGAATATTGCATGTAATTTCTGCTGCCGGAACGTACTTGCTGAGTATATTCACCTTTTTTAAGCCTGGTAGCAATCTATAATCACAGATAAAATTATTATCATGGAAGAGAATGAAAAAATACCGGATACAAAAACTATTAGCCGTGGGACATTTATAAAAAATACGGCATTGGCGGCGGCATCGTTTTACATAGTTCCGCGGCATGTATTAGGAGGAAGGGGTTTTGTAGCCCCGAGTGATAAATTATACATAGCTGCAGTTGGTTGCGGAGGCGAAGGCGAAAATGATATTCATCATTATGCTACTGCTCCCAAAAAAAATGCAGTGATCGCGTTTCTGTGCGATGTCGACGATCGTATGGCTGCTCCCCGGAGGAAGGAATTTCCAAAGGCTGGATTTTATAAAGACTGGCGGGAGATGTTTCATAAGGAGAGTAAAAATTTTGACGCCGTTTCTGTTGCCATTCCTGATCATAACCATGCCATTGTGGGTTTAAGCGCCATGCAACTCAACAAACATTTATACCTTCAAAAACCTCTAACGCATGATATATACGAAGCCCGTATTCTTACACAGGCTGCAGAAAAATATAAAGTGGTTACGCAGATGGGAGACCAGGGTGCATCGTGTGATGGCATGCGTACTATGAGGGAATGGTTTGAAGCCGGCCTTATCGGCGACATCGAAAAAGTATACAACTGGACAAACCGTCCCGTATGGCCACAGGGCATACCCTGGCCCGATAAACACCCGCCGGTTCCGAAAGAACTGGATTGGGACCTTTGGCTAGGCACCGCAGAAAAAACACAATATATCGATAACCTTGTTCCATTTAACTGGCGTGGCTGGTGGAGATTTGGTACGGGTGCATTGGGAGATATGGCCTGTCACATAATCGGTCCATCCTTTAAATTGCTGAGTCTTGGCTATCCTACAGAGGTGACCTGTAGCGCCAGCACCGTGTACTCCGGCATATTTAAAGAAAGTGATTACCCCGAAAGCATTCCTGTATCGAGTGAACTCCGGTATAAATTTAAACTTAAAGATGGGCGCGACCTTTTACTTTATTGGATGGATGGCGGTATAGTTCCCGATCGACCCGGCGAGCTTGATCCTGATGTAAATATGAATGAGGCGCTGGCCGACGTGCCGGAAGAAAATGATTTTGAAGGAGGAACTTTATTTGTGGGCACCAAGGGGAAAGTTTCCTGTGGATGGGGTGGAAGCCATCCAAGACTCCTGCCGCTTTCTCTCAATAAAGATGTAAAGGTGCCTCAAAAATATCCACGTATCGAAGGTGGAATGGATGGCCATTGGTGGCAGTGGGTTGACGCCTCCATCGCGGGATACGGTAATGCGGAAGTGGACTCTCCATTCGCAGGATACGCCGGGCCTCTTACCGAAACCGTTTTAATGGGCAACTTATTGTTGCGCAGTTTCAACCTGCGTGAAAAGTTTAAAAGAAATGATCCTGTCTATGGGAATGTTGAAGATTTTAAAACACCTGGCCGGTACATAACCTATAAATGGGATGGCGAGAACATGCGGATAACAAATTTTGAGGCAGCAAATCAATTTGTAAAAAGAGAATACAGGAAAGGTTGGGGCGAGCTTAAATTATAAAAATTTACAGGTAAACAATGTTATGAGAATTAATGGGAATATCCTGGAGGCTGTTAAAGACCCTGGGGCTGTGACCTGTGTTTCCGTGGGCAGCCATTGATCCGGCTTTTCGCTTCAATCTTTTGCCCAGGGCTTTTTTAATTCCCGTTATATTACCGGGCAAAAGGATTTTCGCTTCAATCCGGCATCCCATGAACTATCTACCTTTGATCAGTGATCCCCGGAACATTCCAGTATCGGGGCTTATCTTGAAAACAGCCATTGAGCGATAAAGCGATCATCATTTTCTACTCAAAAACATGCAAAATACACGATGAAACCTAACTATTATATTGTAAGCCTCATAATGCTTGTCTTCTTTGTAATTTCTTTTATTACTAATATTGTTGGGCCTTTGATCCCGGATATTATTAAAGTATTCGATCTTAGTTTGACGCAGGCGGGCCTTCTATCCTTTGCTTTCTTTATTGCATACGGGGTGATGTCAATTCCATCCGGTATGCTCGTAGAAAAATATAAGGAAAAGAAGATCATGATAGCAGGATTTGTTGTGGCATTCTTTGGCGCACTTTTATTGGTATTGGTGCCAAATTATCTAACCATAATTTTGTCTCTCTTTTTTATCGGTTGCGGCATGGCTATGTTACAGGTCGTATTATTTCCGTTGTTGCGAACCTCCGGCGGAGAAGAGCACTACGCCTTTACTGCCGTATTGGCCCAGTTAGTTTTCGGACTGGCATCCTACATTAGCCCGCGGGTATATTCTTACCTTGTTTTGAATATTAAAAATACAGGCAATGATAAAAATTTTCTTTCTTTTCTGAGCGGGCTTGTACCCGATAATTTGCCGTGGATTTCACTTTACTGGCTTTTTACGGTAATAAGCCTGTTGATGATACTTATCATTTTATTTTCAAAGTTTCCTAAAGTAGTACTTAATAAAGAAGAAGTGGTAGGGCCTCTCCAAACTCATGTCATACTATTTAAAAAACCGATAGTGGTTTTATATTTTCTTGGCATATTTTGTTATGTGGGCACCGAACAGGGAATGAATAATTGGACGTCGCAATTTTTACTGGCGTATCACGGTTATGATCCACAAACTATAGGCGCAGAAGCGGTAGCTAATTTTTGGGGGCTGATGATGATTGGTGGTATTGCAGGATTATTTTTATTGAAAGTAATGGATAGCCGCAGGGTGCTGGTCATCTTTACAATTCTTGCTTTAGCGAGTCTTAGCATGGCACTTTTTGGATCCGGCGCTATGTCGCTGGTGGCATTTCCATTAGTTGGTTTTTTTATTTCGGTCATGTTCCCCGTTATTTTTTCACTGGCATTGAATTCTATAGCAGAGCACCATGGATCTTTTGCAGGCATATTATTGACGGGCATCATAGGAGGTGCATTGATACCTCCGGTTATCGGCTGGCTGGGTGATCACCTGGGTCTTCGTTTCGGCATGTGTTTTTTATATGTCACAATGGGATATATTCTTTGCATAGGATTTTGGGCCAAGCCTATTATTGCCAATAAAACGATCAGTCTTTCGCACAAGGAGAAACTATCTGCCGGCACTTAAGAATAGTATGATTTGCGAAGATTGCCGGCAATCTTCCCCGGCAATGTTAAAGATTTTCTTACTGGCTTTGTCGTATGGCCCTGTAAATCGATACACGAAAAGCCAAAGCGATAACCGGCAGTTAATGCCTTACTATGAATGAATAATATTTATCCTTTACTTAGGGAAGTGATCCACCATATATTTCCGAACGGGTCTTCGACCCCGCCACTCCTGCCATAAGGCTGATCTGCCATTTCAGTTATTAGTATCGCCCCTTCATCAATTGCTTTTTTGAAAACAGCATCACCATCATTTACATAAATAAAGAGTCCGGCGTTCCTCACTTTGAATTTATCGGTACTATCTGCCAGCATGATGGTACTTCCACCTACCATTAGTTCGGCATGCATAATGGCATTGTTATCCCTCATGGTTTTGTGCGATTCCTCAGCATCGAATACTTTTTGCATGAACCTAATAAAACTTGCTGCATCTCTGACTATAAGATATGGCATCACGGTTTGATAATTTTCCGGAATTTTTGCATTCTTTGACATATGATTTGTTTTGTACTTGACTGATTAATTACCAAATGTTCAACCTATTCTTTGTAACTGTAAAAAGTTATTTATAAACAGCCACTAACACTTATGTGTAGCCGCTGTAACAACAGCTACGAAGAAGAACAGGATGTTATTGCAGCCCGCTTGATATTTTAAAACATTCCTCTATAGTACTGTAATATCAGCAGTACACACTTCGCCACCAATAGGATGCGGGCCTACTATTTGCGGAGTGAATTTAAATGTTCCGGGGCTGGCAGGAGTTCCTCTCCCTTCCAATATAACAACCTGTGCGCCAATGGTGAGAAATTCTCCTGTGTAAGAAAAGACCATTCCATTTAATTTATCGGTTGTAATCGTAAAACTTCCCTTAACTGTTACAGTCACTTTAACCGTGATATTGTCGGTTGTAGATAACGAAGTACCGGAAGAGAATGTACCTGCAACAATAAATCCGTTACATGTTTTGTCGGGGTCAGATTCCAAAACGTAGGTAGCCGGCGCTCCCGGCGTAACTACGCTCATGATAAACGAACAAACAGATGTGCCTGTACTCGCGTTGAATATAAGTATGTCGGGAATTAAAGGTGTGCCCACTCCCTGCAAAATCACTTTTTGAATTCCTGTCGTCGTAAAATTTCCCGTCTGCGAGAAACTGATTGCGTTAATGGTATCGGTGTTTATTGAATAGGACCCGATCGACGTAACATTTACCATTACTTCGGCTGTATTGGGTGCCGCCAAAGCAAAACCAGCAGTATACGTTCCGTTTATTTTAAAGCTGCTGCAGGCTCCGGGGCCACCTTCCAATGTATATTGGGCTACCAGGGCTTGCGCTGAAGTCACGGTTATAAAAAAAGCACAGCCAGGGCCAACGGGTGGACTAAATGTTGAGGTGCCGGTAGAAGAGGGGGTGCCATTGCCGGTCAAAGTAATCGTTTGTAAACCTGTGGTGGTAAAGTTACCCGATGTTGCGAACTGAATGCCATTAACCAAATTTGTACTCAGGATATAAGTACCGGTTTTGGTAACACTTACACGAAGTTGTACATTGTTAGCAGGTAACAATACGCCACCGGTTACATATTTACCATTGACTACTGCTCCACTGCAATTTCCACCCGCACCTTCAAGTGTATATACTGCAGTACCAGTTGCTATACCTGATATTGGGCCGCCTTCGTAGCTATATTCTTTTTTGCAGGAACTGCAAATAATAACAGGTACAAGCAACACCAAATAACCAGGGAAAAGTGAAAAAAATCTCATAGTTTAATTTGCAAATTTAGCTGCTTACTTTCATTTTATTTCATGGGCTATATATACCATTATCTTACGAAGCATGACGTAAGAATAGACAAATTTACAACCAGTTCCTGTTGGTTGTTGTGTAGGAACAGGGTTGGAGTGTCACGAAACTTCTTAATCTTTTCTGAATAGTAAAGTAAGGATCCTGGGAATTTCAGTTCCTTCATCCCCGTCAAAAAATTCATCCAGGCCGGCCAGCACAAGTCCGTTTTTTTTCGCAGCTTGAATAAATTCGGAGATGTTATGATTAAAGCATTCTACTACCTGGAGCCCCTCTTCAATTTCAAATCTTGCTTTTGATCCGGAATATTGTTTATAAGGATGCAGTTCGCCGATATAAACATGGCCCCCTTTATTCAATGCCCTGGATGTCTCTGCAAAAATGTGGCCCAGATCATGAATGTGTTCAAGCACCAGGCTAAAACTTACGAGATCATAACGTCTGTCTATAAATGTCCATTGAAAGGTGATATCAGCTTGTATAAATTGAACATTTTGGGAAATGATCTTTTCCCTGGCTTTTGAAAGCATTTCATCTGAAAAATCAACAGCAGTTACCGTTTTGGCTTTTGCAGCCAGCCATTCTGTATTTTTTCCGGTGCCGCAACCGATTTCCAGAACAATTTCGAATGGAATGTCAGTTAAAAGGTCCCGCAGTGCCCGGGCTTCTAAATCCCTTGTCTTATTATCATTGGTATCATACTGAGATGCCCATGTGTTGTAAGCTTTTTTTGCCTCCATAAAATATTCTTTGGGTTCTTTACACCCGATGATAAATTTACCAGGATTTAATATTCAAATTCAAAATACCTTTACGAAGCTGAGCTTATTTCCGTTTTGCAGTGGTGACACTACAAATTTTTCACGTAATAAGCCATTGCCAGGTGCCTTGTGTATATACAGGCGGGATGACGAAATTTTTATTTTGCATTAGGAAGCCCTATGATGTTGCAGGGAGGCGTGCCGGCAATTGATTTTAATTTCTCAGGGATTTTATATGGCTACCTTGTATTAAAAATATGTATTACTTCTTTGTGACAGTTAATTGCCTGGTAATGGTATTTCTTGCTTATATATTGCTTTTTGACCCCGACCAGTTGGCTACCGGGGTCGGGCAACGGGCAATCCTTTTAACAATTGTATCACTGGTAAGCTTTATTATATTGACAGCCACTTCATTTTATTTCAGGTCTGTTAAACAAATGCCCGGGTTGTCCACGTTCTTTATGGTTTTTTCGTGGATACTCATAATAATATCTTTTTTCACTTTTATCTCCAGGCAAAAATGGATGTAACGCTCCTGCATTTTATTGAGAACCTTACTCACCCTAACGGCCAGGCTTAATTGTTGTTATAGCATGGACGCTTTCTGTCGTCAGAATTGCAAAGTAAAAGCAGTGCCCTCGCCTTGCTTCGACTGAACCTGTATATTTCCTTTGTGCAGCATCATGATTTGCTTACACAAGCTAAGGCCGATACCGCTGCCATTTTTCTTGGTGCTAAAAAAAGGTATAAATATTTTATCCATAACTTCCTCTGTCATTCCAAACCCATTGTCCGATACTTTTATTAAGATCTTTCGATTATTTGAAATGGATGCTGATAATATAATTCTTGGATCGGGATTATCTTTTACAGCCTCCATTGCATTTACCACAAGGTTAATGAGTACTTGTTCCACCAAACTTGTATCAGCCCTCAATTCAAGGCTTGTATCTTTTAAAACGATTTCCATTTCAATATTCTTTTGTGTTAATGTCGGTTCCATTAACTGGTGCAATCCTTCAAAAAGATCGCGTACATAAATCGCTTTTACACTTGGTGTGGTAATTTTATTGAGGTTCCGGTAGGTTTCGGCGAATTTTAATAACCCTTCACTTCGCCTTTTAATAGTTTCTATACCCAATTCAAGATCATGTACAGCAGCGGATTTATTCGTCATGTGCGACATTGATTTTTCAAGCCTGTTTTTCAAAGTGTCAGCAAGTGATGATATTGGCGCCACTGAATTCATAATCTCATGCGTCATTACGCTAAGCAATTTTTGCCAGGCTTTTGATTCGGTTTCATCCAGTGCCTCGTTAATGTTTTGAAAAGCAATGAGCTTAAACTTTTTCCCTTCTGTTTGAAAGGCAGTGGCGGATAATAAAATTTTGAACGACCCTTTTTCAACATGGGCTTTGGTAATTTTCCCATCGCCGGGTTTTAATGCAATTATGTCCTTGTATAGTTCGCTATCTCTCTTTTCTAATGAATGGATCGTTTTTAAATAAGGAACCTGCAGCATTTTTTTCAATGATTCGTTCATCCATAATATTTCCCCGTTATCACCTTCATACGATAAAATTCCGGTGTCTACGAGTTCAAGTATTTTTTGCAGGTATTGGTATTGTGTTTCTTTTTCTTTACTGATTACCTTGAACGTGGAGTTAATTTGATTAAAGCCTTCCCTGAGTGATTGTAATTCAGCAGGGGCATGCTTAACATCGAAATAGCGGGAGAAATCACGGTAGTGCACCGACTCTACAAACTGTTGCAGTTCATTTTGCGCCTTTCGTTGAAAACGGTATAATTCAACGAGCTGGTATGCGATAACAGGCAGAATTAAGAGAAGATAAATATACCATTCACGCACCAATATAAAGGAGACTGTAGAAAGTGTTGCAAATAGTAAAGAAATTCTTATGATAATTCTCCATCCTGTTTTATTCGTAAAAGTATTTGGTGTCATGTAATTAAAGTTTTCCGTTCAGCTCATAGCCAAAGATTTCCGCTGATGGATCTCAGATATCATATTTGCTCAATCTCCTGTATAAGGCGGTCCTGGTGAGGCCGAGTTCTTTGGCAGCCCTGCTTATGTTTCCATTGTATTTTTCTATTACCCGTAAAATGGTGTTTTTTTCAAGGGCGCTCAGGTTTAGTTCGACAGGTTCGGCATCTGCAGGGACTGAAGATTCAAGAGGAGAAAAAATCAAATCACCTGCCGTTAGTTCCTCGCCATCGGCCATAATAACGGCTCTTTCCATTGTGTATTGAAGCTCACGCACATTCCCCGGGAAAAGATATTGTTTCATTTTCTCCAGCGCTTTTGTGTCGAAAATGGGCTCCGGCTTTAAGTATTTGTTTGCATAAATGTGGGCAAAATGCTTAGCTAGTAAAATAATATCATCTTCTCTTTTACGTAATGGCGGAATTACAATCTCTACAGTGTTTATTCGATAAATGAGATCTTTCCTAAAACGATTTTCATTGGCAAGTTCAGCAATAGGAAGGTTAGTTGCACATACCAGCCGTATGTCAATATCGATGGTATCATTGCTTCCCAGGCGTATGACCTGCCGGTTCTGTAAAACACTCAATAGTTTTACCTGTTGTTGCAATGTTATGTTGCCAATTTCATCCAGGAATAGCGTGCCTCCGTTGGCTGCTTCAAACCGGCCTGCCCTGTCATCACCAGCCCCGGTAAAGGCACCTTTTTTATGTCCGAATAATTCACTTTCAAAAAGCGATTCCGTTAAGGCCCCAAGATCAACTTTTACAAATGGTTTATCTGCGCGAAGTGAATGTTGGTGAATTGCACGCGCTATCAGTTCTTTGCCTGTACCATTTTCTCCCAGTATCAGGATGTTTGCATCTGTGGGAGCAATTTTCTCTATTTTAAAAAAAATATTTTTCATCACTTCAGACTCGCCAATCATCTCTTTTCCAATAGCTGGCATGGCAGAATATGCATTATTGCCAGCCGTTTTACCCTTAGCTTTTAAGGTAGCCTTTATGGTACCAACCAGCTTTTCATTGTGCCAGGGTTTCACCACAAAATCAGCAGCACCCTCCTTTAAAGACCTTACAGCAAGATCGATGTCTCCATAAGCGGTGATCATAATTACCGCAGCATCCGAGCCAAATTCCCTGATTTTTTTTAGCCAGAACAGACCTTCATTACCTGTATTTATTGAACTTGTAAAATTCATATCAAGCAATATAAGGTCAAATGATTGTTTGGATAAAAGCCACCGCAGGTTTTCAGGATTTTTTTCGGTTACTACTTCTTTCACGTCTGTTTTTAATAACAGGCGCACAGCCGTTAACACATCGATATCATCATCAATAATTAATATGGTAGAATTCTTTAGCAACATAGTATGAACTGGTTTATTATAATAACTGAAAAAAGATCACAGGATTAATTGCTTCATTCCCCGGTTCTCCTATCCTTGATTTTTTTTCAAATTTTGTTCCGGACGAACTGGCCGTGACACCTTTCAAAGCAGCGTTCTGCTAAAGTAGCTGCAATTATACCATAAATACAATAGCATGACAACTAATTTTTTATGTTATAGTGCTGCTTATGGCTTTGTATCGAAAACGTACACAATGTATCGTTTGTAAACACCAGCAACCCGCGCAATTATGGGCCTCAATAGGTTCATTTTATTTTAAACCTGGCTATTTATAAATAGGCCAGGAGGGAGCAATACACAATTCGTAAAATAAAAAGACGACAGCTTGATTTTTGTTTCTGATTTGTAATACAGGTAGCTATGGCTTGTTACCCAGGTGATAGTAATTAGAGGTCTTTCTCCCCGCAATTGGTGCCATAACTGCCAAAACGTGTAATAGAAAACAAGCCATACAACATCAGTGCAAATATTCACAGGAGTTTTTGCAAAACCAAAAAAGGGAACGGACACGAAACTTGTTGAATTGTTTGCTTATGTACATGATTTTTAAAATGTTTACATTAACCATAGCAGGCAACCTGGCTTAAGGTAATAAAACAGGCTTAATACATATGGATTAATATTGCAATAACAGCACTGTCAAAATTTCTTTTCCCATAATAGATTCTTTCATCCCTACAATAGATTAAAGCGGTAATATTTTTTCTGATGACTTCAAAATAGATGTATCGTTAACAGCCAGGGGTAACATCCCTTCGTTAGAAAAGAAAATATTTTGATCTTAAGTTTATGCATGCGTTTCAGTTCATTGGAAACTTCTCTTTCTTTAGAATTTGCCATGCTCCAGAGGCTGGTTTATTTTTCAGAATAACGCAATCTTCTATTGCAAAGAAATTTAAAATGGCTTTCCACAATCCAGTCTCTTGCCAAAATCTATAAACCCCAGGTCTTTTGATTTGAATAGTTTCAACTTGCCACCTATAAGATATGATTAAAACAAAATATGAAAAAAATACTATATATTCAAGATTGTCAATTTGTTAAATAACAATAATAAGAAAGGTTGAAGTTCATATAATTGATTCTCTGACAGGCAAAGCCATTTAAGACACTTTGTTAGGTTACCTATTTTTAAAGAGAAATGATCAATAATTGGGGGCAATAGATTCATACGCCTGCCAGAAAAAGATGTTAAAGCCTATTAACATTGGATAATCTTTTTTGGGCATTCATAATTACACCGTTCCCACTTAAATTAGCTGTATCAAAACCGTACACCAACTGTATCGCTAACGAACAAGTTCGTAGATATAAATATTGTAACCTATTGAGTATCAAAATCGTTAAACAATGGCATTGTGTTGATAGGAAAAGGGTATTAAGTAGTAGAATTTTTCTCAGTTATTTGAAAGGCCGCCGGGTAAAACCGGTGACCTTTTTTAAAAGTCACAAAACCCAAACCTTTAAATATCAATTGTGGATAGAGCTATAGCAAAAAAGACGTGGTCAAAAAAAAGAATTATAACTATTGCAGGAATTATGGCGCTGGTCCTGTTAATAAGCGCCAGCTATTATTTTACATCGGGAAATAGTAAATTAAATGTAGATACAGAAAGGATAACTGTAAGTGAAATAAAAAAAGGAGCGTTCCAGGAATTTATCCCGGTAAATGGCGTTGTTCTTCCGCTAACAACTATTTATCTTGATGCAATTGAAGGCGGCCGTGTAGAGGAGAAGTACGTAGATGACGGGGCAATGATGAAAAAAGATCAACCAATTCTGCGTTTATCCAATACCGATATACAATTGGCGTTGGTGACACAACAAACCAATGTTTATAACCTGCTTACGCAAATGCAGATTTCAAAAAATGCTGCACAACAAAATACCGTTAGCAAATTGAACCAGCTTACAGACGTTGAAAGCCAGTTTAAGGAAGCCGAGCGTATCTATAAATTAGATAAACATTTGTACGAAGAAAAAGCAATTGGCGCACAGGAATTCCAGCAGGCAGAAAATAATTATAATTATCTACGCCAAAAGAAAACGCTTAGCGACACAATCCTGGAGCAGGATTCTGCTTCCAATCAACAGCAGGTTACGCAGGCAAGACAGTCGTTTGAAGGATCACAAACTGCTTTAAATGTTATGCGCCAGAAAGTAGGCGACCTTATTGTGCGCGCGCCAATAGATGGACAATTGACTTCGCTGGATGCGGAAGTTGGCCAGTCAAAGAACAAGGGAGAACGCCTGGGCCAGATTGATGTATTGAGCGGGTTTAAAGTGCGTGTAGATATTGATGAACATTATATTTCGCGTATTTTCATTGGCCTGAGCGGCGATTTCGATTTTGCAGATAAAACTTACAAGCTGACCATTAAAAAAGTTTTTACACAGGTAACTAACGGACGCTTCCAGGTAGACATGGAATTTGTCGGTGAAGTACCGAAAGGGATTCGCCGCGGACAAACACTGCAGATACGGTTGGCACTGAGTGATGAAACCCAGGCGGTCTTGCTCCCCAAAGGAGGCTTCTATCAACAAACGGGTGGTAACTGGATTTTCAAAGTAAATGAGAACGGTAAAGCTGCTTACAAAGTCGATATCCAGCTTGGCCGCCAGAACCCTGATTATTATGAGGTATTACAAGGACTGAAGCCAGGTGATAAAGTGGTTACATCGAGCTATGAAAATTACGGAACTATGCAGGAGCTGGTGTTGAAGAAGTAGCATGAAGCAATGAGGCGTCAACTGTCGTTTTATAACTTTTGCCCATATCCAAAGATCATTTTTATGAGCTCAACAACATCTTTGTGAAGTCAAAAAAATTCTTCGGTGATATAAAAGAGATCTTTGCCTAGGATTATTCGAAAATGAAGTTCAGTTGTGGAGCCGCTGGCTATTTGGAGAAAATTGGCAAGTTGAGTATTGGAATTTCTCCGGCGACCTTCGGCTGTATTAATGCGAATTGAGGAAGGAAAGCGGCGCACCTGGCTTATTGAACCAAATAATTCTTCATTAGGAAAACAGGTAGTGATCTTATAAATATTTAAAGTTACCGTGACCCTTTTTCCGGATTTCAAGGTTGAGAAAATTGCGCCTTATATAAAATTTAAGTGTAAAAAAATTGAAACGTAAAGAATTGAAATTACAAAACCAGGCTTAAAGCAGGTTACTGTAGGCTCAACGCTGACGGCCGATAACTGATGGCTCTATTAAAATCAACTGTTATGACAAATACATTTTTGTTTCGCCTCATTGTACTTACTTTTTTTTGCATGGCATCTTTGGCAATTAAAAGTGAAACCACATCGTGTAAATTGCAATGTCCGTATGCAACGCAAAAAGCAACCATCATGGATCCACTGATAACCAGTGAAGTTCATGCAAGCCCAATACCTCACGATGAAGGTTTTTTTATTAAAATTTGAAGAACAAAAAAATTAAAACACAAAAAACAAAAAAATGATCAAGATTTCTGAGCTCGAAAAAATTTACCGCACGGAAGAAGTAGAAACCGTTGCCTTGAACAAACTTTCTTTTGAAGTAAAGCAGGGAGAATTTGTTGCAGTTATGGGCCCCTCGGGTTGCGGCAAATCAACTTTATTAAATATTGTTGGGCTACTGGATGATCCGGACGATGGAAGTTTTTTATTTAATGGTATTGAAGTAGCCGATTTCAACGAGCGTAAAAGAGCTGATCTTCGTAAACGCAATATAGGTTTCGTTTTTCAAAGTTTTAACCTCATTGATGAGCTAACAGTTTTTGAAAATGTTGAACTCCCGTTAATTTATCTTGGTGTAAAAAGTGACGAAAGAAAAAAAAGAGTCGAAGTTGTGCTGGATAAAATGCAGATCATGCATCGCCGCAATCACTATCCCCAGCAATTGAGCGGTGGTCAGCAACAACGCGTTGCAGTTGCAAGGGCAGTGGTAAACAATCCCAAATTAATTCTTGCAGATGAGCCTACCGGAAATCTTGATTCATCGAATGGCAATGAGGTGATGCAACTACTCACAGAATTAAATGAACAGGGAACTACAATCATTATGGTAACCCATAGTGAACATGATGCACGCTATAGCCATCGTATTATTCGTATGCTCGATGGACAAGCAGTTACTGAAAATATTCTGATATAAAAGACCAGGCGGTAAGTAAAATTTGAGCCGTAAAAAAATCGCCAAAATGGCGCAGGGAGGCATATGCCTTAACCCATAAAATTCATCTGCCATGCTTAAAAATTATTTCAAGACTTCGCTTCGCAATCTGTGGAAGAATAAGGGATATAGCCTTTTAAATATTGGTGGCCTGGCAATAGGTATTGGTTGCGCGGCCTTAATTTTTTTGTGGGTAGAGGACGAACTTACTTTCGACCATTATTTCAGCAACAGGAATAACCTTTATAAAGTAAAAGACCATCAGACCTATGATGGAACTACTTTTGTTTTCGATGCTACCCCCGGCCCTTTCTCAAATGGCATCAAAGCTGAAATCCCTGGAATAAAAAACACCACACGAACTACCTGGGGGTCTCAATCATTATTTTCCCTGGGTGATAAAAACATTTACGAACAGGGCCTGTTTGTTGACCAGGCATTCCTGTCCATGTTTGAGCTCCGGTTTATAAAAGGAAATGCAGCCTCTGCTTTTTCAACTTTGTATTCAGTAGTGATTTCAGAAACAATGGCCAAAAAGTTTTTTGGTACGAATGAAGTTGTCGGTAAAACATTGAAAGTAGATAACAAACAGGAATACCTTATAGCCGGTGTGATTAAGGATTTGCCTGGTAATATTTCGTTTAGGTTTGATTGGCTTGCTCCTTTTAAAATTTTTGAAGATCAAAATACATGGTTAAAGGAATGGGGCAATAATGGCATTGTGACTTATGTCGAAGTTCAGCCCAAAGCTGATATTGAGGCTATCAATAAAAAATTGTACAACTATGTAGACAGTAAGCTGAAAGGTGCTGCGGCTAAAATGTCCATCTATCCTATGAGCAGGTGGAGAATGTACGACAACTTTGATAATGGCAAAGAAGTTCCCGGGAGAATTAAATATGTAAACCTCTTTAGCCTGATCGCCTGGATCATTTTAATTATTGCCTGTATTAACTTTATGAATCTGTCTACTGCCCGCTCAGAGCAAAGAGCGAGGGAAGTAGGTGTGAGAAAGGTATTGGGAGCCGGCAAAGGAAAACTCATTACACAATTTATCGGCGAATCCATATCAATGTCATTACTTTCTGCGGTGCTTGCCATTGGAATTATTTACTTTTTTTTACCTGCTTTTAACCACCTCGTAGAAAAGCAATTATCGCTTCATATTTCCGATCCATTTCATATTGCGGCATTGTTGTTTATCGCTTTGATTTGTGGATTGATCGCCGGTAGCTACCCGGCTTTTTATCTTTCTTCTTTCAGACCTGTATTTGTTTTGAAAGGGATAAAAATTAAAAATAACGGGAGTGCAGGTATAATCCGAAAAGGACTTGTTGTGGTTCAATTTACAATTTCTGTCGTATTGATCATTTGCACAATTCTTATCTACCAGCAAATATTTCATGTAAAAGAGCGAAACCTCGGGTATAATAAACAAGACCTCGTTTATATGAATTTGCAGGGCGGCATGAAAGCCCATTTCAATGCTGTTAAAAATGACTTAATGCGAACAGGTGTTGTGCAAAATGCGAGTTTGAGCCGGAGCATGGTTTTACAGTTTGGCAGCAATACCGGCGGGTTTAACTGGGAAGGGAAAGACCCTAACAAACAAATCCTGGTCACACTGGAAGCTGTAAGCCCTGAATATATATCCACAATGGGTATGCATCTTAAAGAGGGCAGGGATTTTTACCCTGATATAAAGGCAGACAGTAACAATATTATTATTAATGAAGCACTGGCTAAAATTATTAACAGGAAAAATATCCTGGGTACCATTCTTAATCTGCACGATAATAAGTTCACTGTCACCGGAGTGATCGATGATTTTGTATATAACAATATGTATTCTTCCAGCGCTCCTTTAATGATGTACGCGGATACCACAACTACAAATTACCTCAATATTCGTTTTAAAGCTGGCACCGACCTGGCCAGCGCGCTACCATTGCTTGAAAAAGTAATGAAATCAGACAATCCCGGTTATCCCTTTGAATACAAATTTGTTGATGAAACCTTTGGCCAGCTATTTAAAACAGAAACATTAATTGGAAAATTAGCAGGTGTCTTTTCCATATTGGCCATTTTTATCTCTTGCCTTGGATTGTTTGGCCTGGCAGCCTATACAGCCGAAAGAAGGACAAAGGAAATAGGTATCAGGAAAGTTTTAGGCGCAAGCGCAAAAGGACTTGCAGTGTTGCTTTCCAGGGATTTTTTGCAGTTGGTGGCTATCTCATGCCTTATCGCTTTTCCTATTGCGTGGTGGATGATGAAGAACTGGCTGGAAAGTTACTCATACAGGATAGATATCAACGCAATGGTATTTATAATGGCAGGCCTGCCGGCAATGTTAATTGCTTTTGTAACGGTAAGTTTCCAGGCAATAAAAGCGGCCATCGCAAACCCGGTAAGGTCACTGAGGACTGAATAACCAGCTTTGGTGCTGGTGTTGAATGGATTGGCAATGCAGGTGATTTATCTACTAATGGTAACTGGAGAAAATAAAAAATACACATCATAAATAAATTCGCTATGGTTAAAAGCTATTTCAAAATTGCCTGGCGAACCTTCCTGCGGCACAAGTCTTTTTCCATAATAAATGTAATGGGATTGGCTATTGGAATGAGTGCATGTTTCCTCATATTTTTATATGTACATTTTGAAACCAGTTATGATAACTTCCATACAAAAGGAAGCAGGATTTACCGTATTGTCACAGACACAAAAACACCTACTGAAACTATTACCCAGGGCGCAACTACGAATCCTATTGCAATAAATGTCAAAAGAGATTTCCCGGAAGTGGAAGATGCTGTTCGTTTGGGAAAATTTGACTTGCTTGTGCACAAAGGTGCTGCGAGGTTTGTTGAAAAGAACTCAATCCTCGCTGACTCTTCAGTATTTAATGTATTTGATTTTCCACTTATCGCAGGAAATAAAAATACGGCTCTTAAAGAGCCAATGAGCATCATATTGTCGCAATCAGCAGCAAAAAAATATTTTGGGAATGCAAATCCTTTAGGACAGCAGGTTTTGGTGACCGGTAATTCAATTAATGCAACCGTTACAGGGGTTATGAAAGACATTCCTGCAAATTCACATATAAAGGCCGATATGTTTATATCCATGTCGTCATTCAAAGAATTATTTGGCTATTCTCAATCCGATAGTGAATGGACGAACCATAACTATTATACTTATGTTTTATTGAAGCCTCATACCGACGCAAAAGCATTACAGGCAAAATTTCCAGCCTTCATGGAGTTCCATCATGGCAAAGAGGCTAAAGAATTACAGATGCAGGATTATTTAAGCCTTGAACCACTGCGTGATGTTTACCTGAAATCAAAACGCGACGGATTTGAAACCGGCAGCCTTAACAATGTTCGGATCTTTTCTGTGATTGCTGTTTTTATTTTGCTCGTTGCCTGCATAAATTTTATTAATCTTACCACAGCACGGAGTGCAGAGCGGGCAAAAGAAGTAGGCATTCGCAAGGTGGTGGGCGCCGCAAAATTTCAGCTTGCAAGGCAATTCATTACCGAATCGGTGCTTATCTGTCTAATCGCTTTTTTTGTGTCAATACTATTGGGATCACTTTTACTGCCCTTGTTCAATCAACTTGCGGGAAAAGAAATCAGTTCACACATTTTTAATCATCCCGTAAATCTTGCAGGCTTATTGTTACTTGCCGTTGCGATCGGCCTGATAGCAGGCTTTTATCCTTCACTTGTGCTTTCCTCATTCCAACCCGTGAGCGTTTTAAAGGGACGTTTTTCAACCGGAAGCAGCGGATTATTATTGAGGAAGGCGCTGGTTGTTTTCCAATTTACTATTTCAATAGTATTAATTGTGGGAACGATAATCGTTTACAGGCAACTAAGTTATATGCGCAACGAGGATCTTGGATTCAATATAGAACAGACGGTGGTAATCGATACAAATTTTGATCAAAATAAAGATGCCTTTAAACAATCATTGTCTTCTATTCCAGGGATAGTTTCTTCCACGTATTCATCCAGCATTCCCGGAGGTGGTAATGCTTCTGCCTATTCCAAAGTACAGAATAAGGCCGGGGAAATGCAGAAAGCAAATCTGGATTTGTATTTTGTCGACTACGATTATATTAATCAATATAAATTAAAACTGGTTGCAGGCCGTGCTTTTTCTAAACAGTTTGGAACCGATACAACACAGGCAATGCTGATCAATGAAAGTGCGGCAAAACTGTTAGGCTATACATCACCGCAGGAAGCCATCGGTAGAAATTTTGACCAATGGGGAAGACAGGGGAAAATAATAGGTGTGCTTAAAGATTTTCATTATAAATCATTACAGGGAACCATCATGCCATTGACAATGCGTATGGAACCTGGCGCTTACGGTCTTATATCTATTAAGGTATCGTCAGCCAATTTGCCTGCGACTATAAAAGTGATTGAAAGTAAATGGAACCAGCTTATCCCTAACAGGCCTTTCGAATACAATTTCCTTGATGAATTTTTTGATAAGCAATATCGTTCTGAAGACAGGTTTGGTCACCTGTTTTTTAATTTTTCAGTTTTGGCAATTTTCATTTCCTGTCTTGGTCTGCTGGGCCTGGCATCTTACAGCACCATCCAGCGGACAAAGGAAATTGGTGTGCGCAAGATTTTAGGGGCAAGCGTTACCAGCATTGTCAACCTGTTATCATTTGATTTCATGAAGCTGGTGCTGATTGCATTTGTTATTGCATCACCTATCGGATGGTTTGGAATGAATACGTGGCTAAGGGACTTTGCTTATCGCACTGATATCACCTGGGATGTATTTGTACTCTCCGGAGTGGCTGCCGTAATGATTGCATTTTTTACAATTAGCTTCCAGGCTATAAAGGCAGCAATAGCAAACCCCGTAAAGTCGTTACGGGCAGAATAATGTACTTGAATCGTGCATAAACAATTAAGGTCTTGGCTCAAATAAAAATGTATGATTAAAAACTATTTCAAAATTGCCATAAGGCAATTGCGGAAACAAAAAATGTATTCTGCAATTAAAATTGGCGGCTTCGCCCTGAGTATTGCAGCATGTTTATTGATCGCTTTGTTTATTAAAGATGAACTGAGCTACGATAAATCTTATCCCAATGGGGACAACATTTATAGAGTTGTCGGGGAATATAATGATAATGGAACCATACAAAAAGGTGTTGACTTCCCCCCACCTATGGCAAAAGCTATTAAAACAGATTTCCCCGAGGTGGAGAAGTCTGGCCGGCTCATGCCAAACACACTTTTTCCCGGTGCGGGAAGTAACTACCTGCGGCGTACCGACCAACAGCAAAATACTTATGAAGAAGGTTTTACCTATGCGGACCAGGAGGCATTGAATATACTCGACATACCAATGATTTATGGAGATAAGGTGCATGCATTGGATGAGCCCAATACATTAGTGCTGTCAAAAAAGAAAGCAGATAAATATTTTCCGAACCAGGATCCTGTTGGCAAAACGATGTTCCTTAATGATAATAAGGACAGGCCCTACAAAGTAGGCGGCGTTATGAAAGATTTTCCAACCACGTCCCACCTTCAATTTGATTTTTTTCTAACGCTTTCCGGTGTTGAGTGGTGGCAGGGTGAGCAGGCAGGATGGGGATCCAGTAACTATCCCATTTACCTGCTGCTGAGGCCCGGAACGAATGTTGCTCAGCTCGAAAAGAAACTAACATCGGGCATTGTCAAAAATTATGTTATCCCCAATGCAGTAGCATCAG
>JBDTLZ010000066.1:0-17807 GCA_039934515.1 Ginsengibacter sp. | reverse complement strand
ATAATAAACAGAATTTTTTTGCTGTTATTTGCAGTAATCAGTTTATGTACTGCCTTCTGGATTTTTCAAACACAAACCGTTTTGCAGAATACCGGTTCACCTACTACAGTAGTCAGGTTATTTGATCTTAATAATGATTTGCTATACAATATCGTCACCATTTTTTCAATGATTTTGTTATTGTTGTCAAACTTTTTCTTCTGGCGCACGGGCAATGGGATCTTTTTTGTATGGTCTGTACTCTATTTTATGGCGGGCATCATTTCTTTGGCCATACTTGAAAACGCACGCTTTTATTATACAAAACAAAATGGCTTATTGCATGGTAAGTTATCTTCCGGGTTTGTAGTTTCTTTTTACCTGATAGCCATTTTAATAATAATTACTGTTGTCAATTTCTTCATTATAAATTATGTAAGAAAAAGAACTTTGCTAAAAAACAGGAAACTATAATTAATTGAATGGCGGCAAGCTTTAGAATTAAACTCGACCCGCATTTAAAACATCATACCAATAAAGAACAGAAATAACAATGGAATATAGAATCGAAAAAGACACCATGGGAGAAGTGAGCGTGCCTGCCACTGCATATTTCGGGGCACAAACGCAACGCAGCATAGAAAATTTTAAAATCGCGCAGGATATCAATAAAATGCCGAAAGAAATTATCCGTGCATTTGCTTATTTAAAAAAAGCCGCAGCCATTACAAATTTTGATGCCGGGGTTTTATCCAGGGAAAAATGCGAACTCATCGGTAAAGTATGTGACGAAATTCTTGAAGGCAAGCTGGAAAATGAGTTCCCGCTGGTTGTGTGGCAAACCGGTAGCGGCACGCAAAGTAACATGAACGTTAACGAGGTAATCGCTTACAGGGGGCACGTGCTAAACGGGGGGCAACTTACCGATAAAGAAAAAGTACTTCACCCGAATGATGATGTAAATAAATCGCAATCAAGTAATGACACTTTTCCCACTGCCATGCACATTGCGGCCTATAAAATTCTTGTTGATCTCACGCTGCCTGCCATCGAAAACCTGAAAACTACCCTAACTGCAAAAGCGCGGGAATTTATGACAATTGTGAAAATAGGCCGTACGCACTTCATGGATGCTACCCCTTTAACACTGGGGCAGGAATTCAGCGGCTATGCATCACAGTTAGAACATGGGGTTAGAGCTGTAAGAAACACTTTGGTGCATTTGAGCGAATTGGCGCTTGGAGGCACAGCGGTGGGAACGGGTATAAACACTCCGCCAAACTATGCAAATAATGTTGCAGAAACTATTGCCGAACTGACGGGCCTTCCATTTAAAACTGCGGAAAATAAATTTGAATCCCTTGCGGCCCATGATGCAATAGTTGAAACACATGGTGCATTAAAAACAGTAGCTGTAAGCCTGATGAAAATCGCCAATGATATCAGGATATTGTCATCAGGCCCTCGCAGTGGCATTGGCGAAATTCATATCCCCGACAACGAACCAGGGTCTTCTATTATGCCAGGAAAAGTAAATCCAACCCAATGCGAAGCGCTGACCATGATCGCGGCACAGGTTATGGGAAATGATGTAGCTATAAGCATCGGGGGCGCTACGGGCCATTTTGAACTTAATGTTTTTAAACCGGTGATGATCTATAATTTCCTTCATAGTGCAAGGCTTATCGGAGATGGCTGCAACAGTTTCAATGAAAAATGCGCGAAAGGAATTGAACCTGTCATGGAAAATATTAAGAAACATGTAGACAATTCACTGATGCTTGTAACTGCCCTCAATACAAAGATTGGTTATTACAAAGCTGCTGAGATAGCCCAGAAAGCGCACAGGGAAAATACTACTTTAAAAGAAATGGCTGTGAAACTCGGCTATGTCACCCCGGAACAATTTGATGAATGGGTAGTTCCCAAAGACATGGTCGGAAAAATTGAATAGGAAATCCTGCCCAAAAATCAGCAATGTTCTAAAGGCCGGCAACCTGTTTTTATTAGTTGATCACAATTTTTTCGGTTGCCAGGTTTAACTCGTAAGCATTGTATAGTTTCAGGATATACATGCCCGGTGTAAGTCTCCTCACGTCAATTGAGAAATTATCATTATTACTGCTTCCGGTTATCAGGATCTTTCCTGTTACATCATATATTTTATAATGCAACGGCTTGCTCACATTTCTTATACTTTGCACATATAAGATATTACTTGCAGGGTTTGGAGAAATTTTTACTGAAGTCGCTCTTCTAAATGCGTAAAGAGAATCTCCCGTTATTGAAAGCAAGGGGCCTGTATAAGCAAATTCGAGGATCCTTCCCGCATTTGACGGTGCCGTGCCCCCGCCATTATAAGATCCCGTGGGCCCGCTTGTTTGCCCGGAAATATCACAGGCTACATAAATTTTTAAACCATCCGGGGAAATGCAAAGGTCGCGGTATCTCCCCTTTCCACGCATGGCGGGTATGGTAGAACTGTCGGTAACTATGGCGCCTGCCGCATCGAGATGAAGGCGGAATACCTTTCCTGCCTTTAATGATGTGACGAGTAACGAACGATTCCATCCTGGTATCACATTTTTTTCATAAACATCGATACTTGAAGGGGCAACGGTAGGCCAGGTTAAGTAATCAGTGTTTAATGTGCCCGGGGTGGGATCGGTATATAATGTATAAACCGGGTCTTTAGAATTCAGGCTAATGCAATTGGTTTGCTCACTTACGACATTTTTACTGGCAAGTGTTAAGCCATTATAATTCCCATCACAGTAGCCAGATAATTTTGGCCACCCGTAGTTACGGCCCATATCTATAATATTTACTTCATCGTCGCTTTTATCCTGTTGCTCACTTTGATATAATGTCCCGTTTGAACCAAAAGCAATGCCCTGTGCATTTCTATGCCCCCAACTCCATACCGCGGTCTTTTTTGAATTGGCGTCTGTATAAGGATTGTCATCCGGTATCCATTTATCCAATATGCCTGCATCAAGATCGGACTCGAGGTTAAAGCGCAATATTTTTCCTTCAAGCGTATCTCTTCTTTGTGCGTAATTCGTGCGGCCCACATTATTAAATTGTCCCGCTCCCATATCACCAATAGTGTAGAAAAGATAAGAAACACTGCCTATTTTTCCGATAGCTAACCTTCCTGAATTGTGGTCGTTACTTCCGTTTAATGATTCAATAATTACCTGCGGGCTGCCCAGGGAATGGGTAGCTCGGTTATACGTGTAGCGTACTACCCTGGTTTTAAAATTGCATGGACCGGAACCATCGGAACAACCTGTTGAAGCAGCATAGTGATATACATAAGCGAGATATACCCATGGTTTTGATGGATTTGGCCATTCACTATACATGGTAGGATGAAGAGCCATGCCCATCAGGCCACCTTGTGGCCACTTCGGAGGATTGGTAAAATCTTTCATCGAGGTGAGGTCAAGCAATTGTGTTTTACCCCCGTTTGCAGGATTTATTTTACTTACCAAATAAGCATTGTTCTCTGTTACCCATAATGAATCGTCTGGCCCCCATGTGAGTTCCCAGGCCGAATTTAACTGGTAACCCGGATTTACAACACGCATGCTAAAAGGCTCATTCTGAGCATAAATAGCTGTAGCAGAGAAAATTAAAAGTATTGGTAGTACTGACCAGTATAGGAATTTTTTCAAGGAATTGGTTTTAGAAATGGTAATAAAATTATATGTCGTTCTAGGTCAGCAGCTAATCAAACGAACAACCCTTGAAAATTATTATACAGATGTAAAATAATGGTGATTTCCCCGTAATTGAATATTACTTATGAGATAATAAAACAGTTTATAAATACGTTTTTAAAAATGAATCTCCCGGAAAAACACATTTTTAATCCAAATACAAACTACGGTTTATATGAAAATCTCTTCTGGAAAATTCAATACCGCTAACCTGGATACTAAAAACAATATCAAAAAAAGTTTTTTAGGATACCGGAAAAAAGCAATTTTACCTTTCATTATTGGATTGTGCATTATCCAGGTATCTTTCCCTTTACATCTCTTTTCACAAAAACTTGAATTTAGCTACAGCTATTTCAACCTCACACGTAACAGTGGAGGAGGAACACTTGAAAACGGGGATACGATTGAAATACATGCCCTGGTAAAAGTTAATTCAACAACAGACAATTTCTACTATATAGACACCATACCCGCAGGAACACAATATGTGGGCGGTTCCATGGAGCTTATGACCAATGAAGGTATTTTATTTGACGGCCCGTATACCAACACATCGAACGATGATGAAGGAGTATATGTTTCAACAGGCGCTCCCCGGATAAGGGTAAATATTGGCACAGGGTTTTCAAATGCCAGGTCAGGTGCTTCATTCGGAAGTGCCACTGGCGGTGGCACGGTCACTGCCGGCACTGTGCCCAAATTTTATGGTTCTACGTTATTTATTGTCGCTTATAAGTTAAAGATCACAGCCGCTAATGGCGACACTCTAAATCCCACGGGAAATTTTTATTTCGATACCTCCGGAGTTAACAGGAAGTTTCGCTTCAATTATGCCGGCATCAAGGTGGTTCAAAACCAGGCGCTTTGCACCAATTTTTCAAGCTCAACCTTTACCGCCGAAAGTTCATTTGGTACAGGGAGTGTTCAGAACCGAACCCTGGCAGCAACAGTTCCCGGCTATACAAAAATTAATCTGGGGGCAAGTGCTCCCGGGGATAATTATTACTCCATTGCAAACAATACGAGTGCGGATGGCACAACAAATAATAGCGGGCCCTATAAACCCACGACAAATAATTCCCGTGTATTTGGTGGCTTCTGGGATATAATAGGAGATCATACGGGCGCGGCAAATCAACTTACCGGAAACTTGCCTGCACTCACAGGGCATGCCGGCGGTTACATGTTGGTCGTGAATGCGGCTTTTACCACCGGCGAGGTATACAGGGATACGATCAAGAATGTATGCCCCAATACTTACTACGAATTTTCGGCATGGGTTAGAAATATTTGCGGGGTATGCGGAATAGACAAGAATAGCGTCGCAACCTATGCGCCGGGTGTTTATCCTAACTTATCATATACCATTAATGATATCGATTACTATACTACCGGCAATATTTTGCATGACACGCTGTGGCAAAAGCGCGGCTTTATTTATAAAACCGGGTCAACGGAAACGCAGTTTCGAATTACCATCAAAAACAATGCAGCGGGTGGAGGCGGCAACGACTGGGTCCTCGATGATATCAAACTCGCCACCTGTTATCCCAACCTTATAAATAATCCGAAGGATACGGCCACATCATGCACTGCGGCATCACTCACATTAAGCGATACCGTGAAAAGTTATTTCAACAATTACACAAACTTTTGTTGGGAAAAAAGTACCAATGGGACGACCTGGACAAGCACAGGTGTATGCGGTTCAAAAGCGCCAACCCTTGTAAATGGCTTGTGGACTTATGTTGTAGATACAACCTTTGTAACTGTTAAGGCAGATAGCGGAACGTACTACCGGCTAAAGGTAGGAACCACCTCTGCCAATTTAAGCGATCCTAATTGTTCCGTGACCAACAGCCAGAAAATATTTTTGAAAGTGTTTAATGTATCCTGCACATTGCTGGATTCAAAACTTATCGATTTCAGGGGAAATATTGAAAGTGATAAATCAGTCTTGCGATGGACTACCCAAAATGAAAAAAACCTTAAAGAATATATCGTAGAAAAAAGCCTTGATGGAATAAATTTTTACCGGGTGGCTGCATTTTCAGCGATCAACGATATCGATGCGGCAAGCTATATTTTCAATGATCCGGAAAAAATATCTGCAGTTTCCTATTACAGGCTCGATCTAATAAGTAGGTCAGCCGGTGATCACAAATATTCCAGGATCATTTCGCTTTATAATTATGATGCACTTTTCCGGGTTTCTGTGGTTAATCCATTTAAAACAGATTTAAAACTTGACATCTTTATTCCTCACGAAGGACAGGCCGATATATTCCTTTATGACGCTCTCGGTAACCAGGTATGTAAAAAGAGTATTCAGCTCAAAAAAGGAAATACCGCTGTGATGATGGATGATGTGAGCAAACTACCCGCAGGCTTGTATATTTTGAGGACCCAATTCAATAATAAAATAATTCAGAATAAATTATTTAAGATAAACTAACTGAACCGGGGGGTTAGCAATTGTTTATTTCCTGGTGCCGGAAAAGACGGTTTTTTTGCAACAAGACCCCTCAAAGCCTTTAATTATTTCTGCTTTATATGTAAAGAATAAGGGTAAAACTACTTATAATAAGGTAATTGGCCTGCGCGTTTAATTAACGGATAATAACTATTATCTGTAATCCGCTAACCCCTGTATATGAGAAATTTTTACACTAATGTTTATAGGTGTTCATTTCGCATTTTACCTCAATCATCAATATTTAGGGCGCTATTTAAAATTATCTTACTTTTTACCATCACATCTTTACTGCTATTCGTCTTTCCCGCTTCTCTTACCGCGCAGAAACTCGAATTCAGTTATAGCTATATTAATATTTCGCGCAACAGTGGTGGAGGAACACTTGAACAGGGAGATACCATTGAGGTGCATGCCCTTGTAAAGGTGAACGCCGTTACCAATAACTTCTATTACGTTGACACCATTCGCACCGGAACAAAATACATAACTAACTCTGTGAAGCTTATTACAAACGAAGGTATCTTATTTCGTGGGCCATATACCGATGCCCCGCTCGACGATAACGGATTGTACGACATTAGCGGTGGCATATCAAGGGTACGGGTAAACCTTGGCGCAGGCACAACGAGCCCGAATTCGGGCATAGCAAATTTTGGAGTTACCACCGGTGGTGGAACGGTTACTCCTGGTAATACTCCTAAATTTTATGGAACAACTTTATTCATCGTTGCCTATAAGCTTTTAATTACTGCGAATTTTGGTGACACCATACATCTTACAGGAAATTATTATTTAGATACGGCAGGTGTAAAGCGGAGTTACCGGTTCAATTATGCTGGTATAAAAATTGTGAAAAACCAGGCGCTTTGTAATAATTTTTCAAGCGCAAGTTTTGCAGCAGATAGCTCTTTTAAAACTGGCAATACTCAAAACCGGGTATTACCGGCAATTGTTCCGGGCTATATAAAAGTGAATATGGGCCTTAATTCACCCCAGGATAATTATTATGCAATTGCAAATAATACGAGTGCTAACGGAACAACAAATAATGCCGGTCCGTACATACCCACCGCTAATGCGAACCGGGTATTCAATGGTTTTTGGGACATCATCGGTGATCATACAGGCGCTACCAATCCCGTTGCGGGCAACCCACCGACATCCGCGGGGCAAACCGGGGGCTACATGTTGGTAGTCAATGCCGCTTATCCAACGGGAGAAGCTTATCGTGATACCATTAAAAATGTGTGCCCAAATACCTACTATGAATTCTCTGCGTGGGTAAGAAATATTTGTGGTAAATGCAGCGCGGATTCAAACAGTATTCAAAAGTATACGCCGGGTGTTTTACCCAATCTTTCCTACACGATAAACGACATTGATTATTTTACAACGGGTACTCTCATTTATAACCAGACCTGGCAAAAGCGCGGATTCATTTATAAAACCGGGCCCGCAGAAACACAATTTAGAATTGCTATTAAAAATAATGCCGCTGGCGGGGGTGGCAATGACTGGGTCCTTGACGATATAAAACTCGCAACATGTTATCCCAACCTCATCATGAATCCAAGTGACACTACCACGTCGTGTAAGGGGTACCCGGTTACATTAAGCGATACCGTAAAAAGTTACTTTAATAATTATGTAAACTGGTGCTGGGAAAAAAGTAATGACGGCATCAACTGGTTCGGTACAGGCGTATGCGGCACAAAAGTACCCACACTGGTAAACGGGTTGTGGGTGTATGTTGTAGACACCATGTTTAATGCCGTAGCCGCGGATAGCGGGAAATATTACCGGCTCAAGGTCGCTACCACTTATTCGAATCTTAGTAACTCCAGCTGTGCTGTAAACAACAGCCAGAAAATATTTTTAAAAATATATAATGTAAAGTGTATTACACTTGATGGCAGGTTGCTGAGTTTTTATGGAAGTATAATGAATGATAAAGCGGTACTAAGATGGGTTTCGCAAAACGAAGAAAACCTCGAAGAATATGAAATCGAAAAAAGTAATGATGGCATAAATTTTACGAAGGCCGGAATAATTGCGGCTTCAAACAATATCAATGGATCAGCGTATGCCTTTAACGATCCGGATAAAATTTCGTCGGTGGTATACTACAGGCTCAAGCTGGTAAATCAATCGAAAAATGCTGATAAATATTCGAAAATAATCACATTATATAATACGAATGCCCCGTTTAAAGTCTCTGTTGCCAATCCATTTAAGAACAAGGTAACAATGGAAGTTTTTTTACCTGGCGACGGACATGTAAACTTTAATCTTTACGATCTTTTTGGAAGAATCGTCAGTAAAAAAAGCGTGGTGCTGGTAAAGGGTAATTCCCCGGTAACCCTTGATGACGTGAGCCGGCTTTCACCTGGTATCTATATTTTAAGAACATATTTCAATAACTCGGTATTTCAGCATAAATTATTTAAGGCCGAATAAATTATCAGCAGCCGTCAATGAAATTGATATTTGGGAAAGTAAAAAAGGGCTTGAGTGTAAATTATTATAATTGCTTTTCACTTAATCTTCCATCCTACAAAACCAGGTAATCCCCCACATCATAAGTTCCGGTAGTAGTTCCGCTAATACTATAGCTATCGTGTATTTCTCCTACATTTTTTGCAAACCAGCGTTCATCTGTTTCCAAAGGAAGCGAGATCCCGGTAACAAAATACTCATACCTTACTTTTATAACATCCGGGAAATTAATAGTACCTATAGTTACCGGCACGGATTTTTCCAAAACCGTCATCGTAATATATGCAGAAACAGGAGATCCAAGTACAGTTCCGCTAACAGTCGGTGACGACCAGGTAGCACCCGCAGCTACGTTGTCTTTTAAAAATATAAATTCCCCTGCTACCGGCGCATCGAAGGATAATACGTCGGAGTAGTCAACATATTGATAGTAGTCTCCTCCAGGTTTACGATAATACAATGAATCCACGGCGGGGCCGCCGGATGGGTCATACACACCAAGTGTTTTATAGGTATTACCACCAAATGCAGGAGAATGGTCTATCACCGTTGTAACAAAAACAAGGTCCGTAGAAGTTCCATTATTGTAGTTCCAGCTCGAACTTAACGATAAGGGAAAATAGTCATTTGAGGTTACAGCATTGGGTTGAAAAGTGATACTGAAATTACACACGCCTGTACCAAATGTTACTGCGAAAGTGTGCATGCCCGGGTTTAACGGGACCCCGGTTCCCGTAAGAATAACATTCTGCACGCCAGTTACGGTAAAAGTTCCTGATTTTATAAAACTTACACCATTTATTGTGTTGGTTGAAATAGAATAATCACCCGGCGTGGTAACATTTACCTGTATTTGAACCGTATTGGCTGCGGTTAAAGCAATATTTTGCGTATACACACCTGCAAGAGTAACAGGAGTACAATCTGCGCCACCACCGCCCAGTGTACCCGAAGCAGGCAGGCCAAAATTTACTTTAAAAGCACACTGGCTATTTCCATATGAAATGGTGAAATTCTGGTTGCCACTATTGGTGGGCGTTCCTGTACCATTTAGCAGTACGGTTTGTGTACCGGTGGAAGTGAATGTGCCGGTCTTTGAAAAAGTGATGCCATTAACGGTATTAGTTGTAATTGCGTATGTGCCGGCTGTTGCGACAATAACCTGCGCCTGCACCGTATTGGCAGAAGTAAGTGCAATGCCCTGCAGGTATACGCCCGCTAAGGTAACAGGTTTGCAATTGCCGGAACTATCTCCCAGTACGCCGGTTGAGGCTCCTGTTCCGTTCCCGGCAATTGTCGAGGTAAACTTCCCCTGGCTTAAATTAATAATTTTATTTGCCGAATCGAGCGAAGCTCCCGAGAAAGTACCCGAAATTATATTGTTGGTAAATGAGGTTATGGTCACAATAAACTCGCCCGTTAGTTGATCTGCCTGGTATAACGTTTTGGCTGGCATGGTATATTTAAAAGCCGACTGAAATAACGACGCTTTGTAAGTGCCGGTGGTAAAAGCATCGGCAAACAATTGCAGGTGGAAGGTCTGGGAACCATCACCGGAGGTGCCAATAAGATCTAATTCTTTTGTTCCGGTGCCAGGGAGTGAGACTATGTATGCAGTATCCATGTTTCCCACAAACGATTTGAGGTTATCTTTAAAGGACCATGTTCCCGAAGGCACTTTAAGGCCGCCGCCTTCCAGGCTGTATTCTTTTTTGCAGGAATGGAACAACACGCCTGCCATAATGATACAAAATGTGATGTTGAGACGATTCATTGGTACGAGTTTTAATATTTTAGATACTTACGGGAACGCTAAGAAACCTGCATCTCATCATTAACCAGGCTTCCGGTTTCAACACTTTTAGCGTGGGTATTTTCAACATCGGCTTTAAAGAAACGCTTTTGAAACACAAGTATTGTTATGATGCCTGTAGATATGGACGCATCTGCCAGGTTGAAAATGGGCCTGAAAAATTCAAAATCTTCACCTCCCCAAACAGGTATCCACAGAGGAAAATGGGCATTCCTGATTATAGGAAAATACAGCATATCGACTACTTTTCCATGTAAAAAACCGGCATAACCATGTGCCGGAAAAATTTTAGCAACGTTGTATGACAGCCCACTGCTGTCTTCAAAAATCATCCCGTAGAACATGCTGTCAATTAAATTGCCCAACGCCCCGGAAAATATAAGAGCGGCGCAAACAATAAAGCCCGGATGGTACTTTTTTCCGATGATTTTCTTTATGTAGAAAACGCCAAAAATCACCGCGGCAAGTCGGAATAAGGTGAGTATCATCTTACCCCAGTCGCCACCAAATTTCCATCCGTAGGCCATCCCCTCATTTTCTATAAAATATAACCTGAACCAATTGCCAATAATAGCATGGGATTCTCCTGCATGAAAGTGGGTTTTCACGTAGATTTTCAACGCCTGGTCGGCTAAAACAACAAGACAAATGATCAAAAAAACATTTCTTCCTTTCACGTAATAAATTTGATGCGTAAAGATAGCAAAATTGAGGAAGGCATTTGATCAAATTCGTTAATTATTAGCAAAGAGATCAGGCACTTAGTATTTAATAAAATCCTGGTTACCTGCCAAATAAACAAAGTGGCGTCTATACCCCGGGATACTGTTATGGAAGTTATTCTTCAAAATAAATTCTTTTTACCCTTTGTGAAATACCCGTCATTATTTCGTATGGAATCGTTTTTGCCCATTCTGCAAGCGCCACTAATGGTAATGCTTCTCCAAATACAATTACCTCGTCGCCCTCAGTTATCATAGCAACCCCGGTTACATCCAACATCGTCATATCCATGCACACATTGCCAACCACGGGTACTGATCTGTTACGAACCAGCATCCTCCCTTTACCGTTACCAAGATTTCTCGGATAACCGTCGGCATATCCTATGCGCACAGTAGCAATAATACTATCCCTTTCGAGCCTTGCGCCTCTGCCATAGCCAACCGTTTCACCTGCTTTTACTTTTTTAACCTGGGACACCGTTGTTGTAAGGGTCGTAACATTTTTTAGTTTTGATTGCATGATCCTGTTACTGTCGATACCATAAAGCCCGATACCAAGGCGTACCATTTCCATCTGCAATCCCGGGTAGCGGCTTATCCCTGCTGTATTGGCCATATGCCTGGTAAATGTATAGTTCAAATTATCTTCAATTATTTTGCAGCAATCCTGAAATATGCCCGCCTGCTGAAGGGTAAAATTATTTTCCTTTTCGTTATCCCCGGCAACCAGGTGTGTAAAGACTGAAACGATTTTCACCGTTGCATTCCCCGAAATTGCCAACCCCAAAACCTTCATATCATCGGCGGTGAAACCAAGCCGGTGCATGCCTGTATCAATTTTTATGTGAACCGGGTAATTATTAATTCCGGAAGCCTTTAGAAAATTTTCAAACTCATTTAAAATACTGAACGAGAATATTTCGGGTTCCAGGTTATTGTTCACAAGCGATTCAAATGTCACCGTTTCAGCATTCATAACCATTATAGGCAAAGTAATCCCCGCCTTTCGCAATTCAACGCCTTCATCGGCATAGGCGACGGCCAGGTAGTCCACTTTATGGAATTCCAGCACCGAGGCAATTTGATAACTACCGCTTCCATAGCTAAAAGCTTTCACCATAGCCATAATTTTTGTTGGAGGCTTCAGCAGTTCCTTATATTGTTTTAAGTTATGCACAATGGCATTCAGATTTATTGATAAGATGGTCTGGTGTACTTTCTGCTCAAGATCCAGGCCTATTAGCTCAAACCCAAAACTGCGCGCACCCTTTAATAAAATCGTCTCATCATGAAAATGAAAAAGCGGGATGTTTTTTAAGAATTCTTCGACGGTTAAAAAAAAATGACGGGTGTTTAAGAACTGAAATGCATCCTGCTGCAAAAAAATATCCGGCCCAATACCTATCAGTGAGTCAATTTTTTTATGTTCGAGGAGTTCAGCGATTTTACTGTACAACGCATCTGGCTTCTGACCCGATTGTAAAATATCTGACAAGATAACGGTGTGTCTTTTATGCTGCTTTTGTTGCCCGAGGAAATCCAGGGCTATTGCCAACGAATGTAAATCGTTGCTGTAGCTGTCGTTTATGATCGTGCAATGATTTATACCCTGCTTCAGTTCAAGCCGCATCGCTATGCTGTAAAGCGAACCAAACCGCTTGCGGCTATCTTTATCGTCGTTTTGCAGTATTAATAGAACACACCAGCAATGGATCGCATTTTCTACCGAGGCATCATCTGCAAACGGGATGGTTATGGAAATCTTTTCGTTGTTATGTATTGCGGTTATTTTTGTGCGGTTATTACTTTTCTCTATTGAAGAGACCTGTAATTTGGCATAGCCGCTTTTCCCCCACGAAAATAATTCCAGTGTTCTCTTTTTATCCTTTAATTTCTTTTGAAAGGCAATAACCGCCCCTTTTATAGATTTATTATCGGCGCAAAAAACAAGGTGCCTGGAATGGATAAACAATTCCAGTTTTTCATTAATTTTTTCCGTGGTATTATGAAATCCTTCATCGTGCGCCTGCCCTATATTCGTTAAGATCCCGATAACAGGCCGGATAACTTTTTCCAGCTTTTTCATCTCACCCCTGCGGGAAATTCCTGCCTCAAAAATTGCCAATGTGTGCGATTCGTCAATACCCAACACGCTCAATGGTACCCCAATTTGCGAATTGTAGCTCCCCGGGCTTCGTACGATCACGTAATCCGGTACAAGCAGTTGATTGAGCCATTCTTTTACGATCGTTTTACCATTACTTCCCGTAATTCCAATTACTGTAAATGCATCCCCATTGGACAGTGTATTAAATCCCCTACGATATTGTGTGGCGAGTTTTTGTAGCGCGTTAACAGGATTTTTCACCACCACAACATTCGCTTTCGGTATCTTCCTGGTATCAACATCGTGGTTTCCGGTTACAAAACTCCGTACTCCTTTTGCATACAATAATTCAATAAAGGCGTTGCCATCATGGTGGGGGGTTTTTAGCGCAAAAAAGACAGTGCTTCGGGGGTAAATAATTTTCCGGCTATCCAGCGAAAGATATGCTGGCACCGGTAAGACAGGGTTATAATTTACCAGCTTGCCGCCGGTGAATTTCGCAATCTCATCAATGGTATAGCGGATGTTTACGTTCAAGGTGTAAAGATCATTTTAGACTTTTCAGCGTTTCTATAACTTTCTATGCCAAATACTTCTTGTTTGCAGTGCTTATTTCTTTTTGTTCTTAATGGTTTTGGTTTTATACATAGAAAATAAAACTGAACCGGTTATGCAAATAACAATTACAAGTAACGATACCCATATCGGTAAATGAATATCAAAATATTCAACCAGCATTTTTAAGCCGATAAATACCAGCACAATAGCAATACCTTCCTTAAGATACCTGAACCTGTTAACGGCACCCTGCAATAAGAAAAATAAGGAGCGCAATCCCAGTACTGCAAAAATATTTGAAGTGTATATTACCAGTTTTGTTTGGGTAATTGCAAATACTGCCGGTATTGAATCGAGGGCGAAAACTATATCGGTAGTTGCAAGAAGCACCATCACCACAAAGAGCATGGTGAAATGCTTTTTCCCGTTGATTATTTTTGTGAATTTCCCGTTGCTGTTATCTTTTGTAAGCGGAACAATTTTTTTAATGAATTTGTAAACAACATTTTTTTCCGGATCAAATTCTTTTTCATTGTTGATCAGGAACATCTTAACACCCGTATAAATAAGAAACCCACCAAAAATATAGAGGAGCCAGTAGAACCTTTGTACCATTGCAATCCCAACGGTAATAAAAATGACCCTCAGCATTATTGCAATCAATATACCGAGCAGGAGCACCCGGTTGGAATGCTTATTGTCAATGCCGAAATAAGAAAATATAAGGATGAAAACAAAAATATTGTCAACGCTCAAAGCCCACTCCATGAGGTAGGCGCTAATGTATTCAAGTGCTTTTATTTCCCCGTCTTCGAACCATACAAACAAAAAAAATCCCAACCCGAGCGTTACCCAAAAAATCGTTTGAAAGAATGCCTGTTGTATCGACACCGTTTTTGACTTTTTGCTTAACAGCCCAAGATCAAAAATCAATGCAATTATAATTACAATCCCAAATACCACGTAAGTCCATTCTGTTGAATTCATTTATAAAGTGTTGCGGCAAAGATATGTGTTGAAAAAAGCTAACGACTAAGCACTGTAACTTTTTCTTCTCCACCATTGATAAATTATCCCTGCCAAAATGATAAGCAAAACCGGCAATGCGAGATTGATAATTTGCCAGGTTACCTTTTGGCTGGCCATCTTTTTTGGATCAATCAGGCGAAGTGTATAATCTTTTGAACGCGCCTCGCTAAGGCCTCCGTTATTGATCAAATATTCAAGACAGTTCTCAACGAATTCTTTATTTGCAAACTGATACTGGTATTGAGTTTCAACGGTATAAGAGTTCATACCCATAGGCAATGGCTTTCCCTGTAAAACGCCATTTAAAACAACATCGCCATCTGCGATAACTATCATTTTATTGTCCGTGATACATTGTATCTGGAAGGGTGTATTAAATTGAGCAAGCGAATCTATAACTGCCTGGCTTACCCTGTTTTTATAAAAAGAAGTGAATTTTCCTTCGAGGAGCACTCCTGCTGGTATATCTTTCTTTTTGTATGCCTCGTCTTCCGGTGCATTGCGATTTTCTTCACCGCTTATCAAGGCAGGCGTTTCAATAGTTCTTGAATTTGCAGAGGAACTCAGCAGGATGGTTTTATCAATACCTGCTGCACTTACCGTGTCAAGAGAATTTACAAACCTGCCGGCTACCAGGCCCAAATTTTTATTAATAACACTATTTTGCTTTGATTCAAATAATGGAAAATAATTCCAATGCAAAAATTCAAACTGATCTTTCCCGTTAACGCTAAAAGGTAAAAAATCACATTGCAGGTCCATCAGGAGATCGGGATTAATTCTTACCCCATACCTGAATAATAAATCTTCCAAACGCAGGTTGCGGTCATAGGCTATGACCTGGTTTTTGATCTGCAGGCTATCCATTTCTGCCTCCAGCCGATCGATGAACCAAATGACCTTGCCACCCCTCATTATATACTGATCGATCTTTAATTTTTCTGCTTCAGTAAACGGCATGGCAGGTTTTACAATCATCAGCAGCCTGAACGTGTCGGGTATAATAGGCTCGGTTAAGAGGTTCAGCATAAAAAGCTTATAGTTTTTATTCAAAACATTCTCAACAAGGTCATAAGTATTTATTCCGGCTGGCTGTCCATTGCCAACAGCATAGGCTACCAGGGGTTTTGAATCCCCCGTGACTTTCGATATAGCATCCGCAAATTTATATTCCAGCAAGGCTTCAGCACTGTTCAATTCGGGAGGGGTAATTACCGTTTTGGTCCCGGAATATAAATTCACGGGCAACATCTTTTCTTTGTAATGAACTAATGCTGCCGGGTATATATATTGCGACTGTTCCCCGGCTTTCAATTGTACTTTCAAATTGATAGGCACAATTCCTAATGAAGAAAGTGTATCGGCATATGTGGTTGTTGAGCCTGGCACCTGGTCGTCGGGCGAAACCATCTTATAACGAATTTTCCCATTTGCATATTCTTTAAATTCCTGTAGCAGTTCCTGTGCGGAAGTGGAAAGTTTTTTAAACCCTGATGGCATGTCCCCTTTTAAAAAAAGATCAACCTGGACTTCTCCATCCAATGTTTTCAAAATTTTTTTCACCGGGGAAGATATGGTAAATCGCTTTTCATTCGTAAGGTCTATGCGCTTATGGACAAGTGATGCAAATAAATTTACGGCCAACACAGCAACGGTGACAATGATCAACGACCCTCTTTTATTTGTGGCTGAAAAAGACATCTTTGGCGGTGGCTACGATTTTTTTGTTAAGTTTTTTTGGGTCGCAAAAAGAAAAAGAAAAATAATACTCAGAAAATAGGCGATGTCCCTGGTATCTATAACACCCCGGCTGATGCTGCGATAATGAAAATCAATGCCAAGCATCTCAATATAATAGTCCGCATTCCCTGTAAAAACCGGTAGCTTACTGATGGCATTACATCCATAATATAAAATGAGGCAGGCAAATGCACCAACTAAAAAAGCGATCACTGCATTTGAAGTGAGGCCTGAACACCACATGCTGATCGATGCAAAGACAGCAGCCAGCAAAATCAGGCCGATATAAGAACCTACCGTACCGCCGCTATCGATACTTCCTGCTGCCGATAAAGAATGGATGGTATACACATACAAAAGTGTGGGAAGCAAGGCAATAAGAATAACGGACAATACAGCGAAATATTTACCCAAAACAATTTGCCACGGGGTGAGGGGCCGGGTTTGCAAAATCTCAAAAGTGCCCGTCTTATATTCATCTGAAAAGCTTCGCATGGCGAGCGCAGGAATAAGGAAAATAAAGATCCATGGGGATAGCTCAAAAAACTTATCGAGTGTGGCATACCCAAAGTCAAAAATATTGCTGTCTTTCAACACGAAAAGATATAAACCGTTCACCAACAGGAATAAAATAATTGTAATATATCCCGTCAGGCTATTGAAAAACTGGTGCAATTCCTTTCTAACAATTGGTATCATGTGGTATAAAAAAGTGCAATTTAGGTTTTGAAAAATAATTCTTGGTTTTTGATTTTATTTCAAGCAGCGTTTTAATATGAACCCTTGTCATAGTTATGTTATTAGTTACTTACGCTTATCTACCTGTCAATTACAAAGAATTTTTCTATCACTTAAGAATCTCGGAAAAGGATAAACCAAAACATGCCTGAAGACTTGAAAAGCAATTTTCAGAGATTCTTTTTATAAAAGTTTACCTAAACCAACTGAAAAGACCCTGTATTTACAGGGTTTTTCTATTTTTATTATGGAATCTTTTATTTATAGAATCATAATAAAAAACATATTATGAAATCTCCCGGATTACATTTATTTATTGGCTGCCTTCTGTTCTCAGCCACAACGATCGCGCAATCTAAAAAAACACCTCCACCACCTCCGCCCCCGGTTCCTGCGATAGGGCAACAGCCCCCCGCAC
>JBDTLZ010000065.1:0-20313 GCA_039934515.1 Ginsengibacter sp. | reverse complement strand
TGTGATAACTATTGAGCCATATTTCATTTATGCCATGATGCCCCTCCAGGAAATCCGGTACTCCTTCGCCTGCACCGAGACACCTGGTTACATAACCATAAGCATTCATTATCGCATTTTGAACTACCATATCATGCCCACAATGAAACCCATGTCCTTTCAAGGCCGAATCTAATATGCTTTCGGCAGAGCCATCGCCGGGATAAGGCCCAACATTGTCAATTTTTATATGTTCTTTAATCCAATTTCTTAATAATAATATTCTTTTCAGCTCATTTGTTTCTCCATGAAAAATAGTATCGAGCCGGTACTTAGATTTTAACGAAGCAAATTTCGGAGAAGATAGATTTTCAAATGATACAAATGCAGTATCGGGGAAGTACTCCGGATTGTCGGCTTTTACTTCATGAAAAGGCTTTTGTGTGCTGCAGCTTATTATCAACAGTGCTGATGCAACCGAAAAAATAAATTTATAGTTCATAGCGTCTTACTAATTTATTTGATAATTGATGAAATCATCTTTCTATAATAATTTGATGTTCAGGCCCTGTAACGCCTGCAATGTTTTCTGCCCGGAAGACGAATTCATTTTTATCGTTTTTTAATTCGAGGGATACTTTGTCTGTTACGTCTTTCCATGTAGAATCCAGCCCCTTCCCTTCACCGGTTTCCTTCAACTGGTACGTTTTCAAATTCGGAGTTGTTGAATGAAGTTCAATTGTAGCTTTACTATCTTCAATAATAACTTTTGAGGAAATGGTATTTGGTGTCCATTCGATCGCTTTACGGGTATTTACCCGAATCATATATTCGGGTTTGTTATATGCCCAATGAGGTTTGCCGTCCCAAATCCACGTATGAGTTTTAAAATAGTCATCCTGGTACATATTGAGTTTACTGTCAAAATTGGGCCAAAGCATAAACCTGTTATTGGATTTTTCCCATTCTATCCACGTATACGTCCGGGCAAAATCTGCTTTGGTGACTTTTACTGTATCGCCCTTTTTATTAACTACCCCATCAAATTCGATAGGTGTACGCGCCGCTCCCTTTAGCAATACGACATCCGCCATCTTATTTTTTAAAAATTCATCCCGAATTTCCAATGCGGACAATGGAATGCCATTCTTTTCAAAATAGTGATTGTATTTAGCGTCCGATAAAAACCATTTATGGTATTTATTTAGCCAGATCTCATTAATGCCATGATGGCCGTCAGGGCCGCCCTGAACTCCGGGCCCGGCTCCGAGGCACCGGGTTACATAGCCATAAGAATTCATAATTGCATTCTGAACGATCATATAATGCCCGCAATGAAACCCGTGGCCTTTTAATGCTGCGTCAAGAATTCCCCCGGGATAGCCGTCACCGGGATAGGTATCACTAAAATCATTGATCGTAACTACTTTCCTGATCCAATCCCTTAGCAAAAGGATCCTTTTCAATTCATCGGTTTCGCCGTGAAAAATGGTATCAAGCTGGTATTTTTCTTTCAATTCCCGGAATTTTGGCGATGTCAGATCTTCAAAAGAAGTAAATGCGGTATCCGGCATATATTCCGGATTACTAATGGTGACTTCATGAAACGGCTTCCGGGTATTACAACTGAACATTATCAGCATTGCTGCGACCATCCATATAAGTTTATTTTTCATGTTGTTATATTTTGGTGCCTTGAAAACACAAATACTTCATTTGATCTTAAATAGTATGATGGAAAATTTACGCTGAATATTGTTTATTATTTTTCTTCGCCTTATTAAAATTCGTACGATAACAACTCCTGGTGTTCAAATCAACCGGCGGATCATCATTCCAGTGCGGTACTTTCCTCACGGTAGTGCAAAGGCAATGTAGTAATCTCCGGCTTTGGTACGTTGGCGTCTACCCTCACCCGCTGCAATCACTACATGCTGTTTTCAACCGGCCTCGTATGTCGCCGTCGTCGCATAACCGCCGCAAGGGAATTGGTGTTCCCAAAGAATCTCTCCCGTATTTTATCAACAGCGCTGAATTTTTCATCCTGGGATGCTCCTATGAAAACAAGGCCGCCTGCAGTTACGATGCCTCCGCCGAATAATTGGGTTCCCGTATTGGGATGCCCTTTAGCCGCGAGTTCAGCAAATCCTCCCAATGGAATTTTACACGCTACATCGCCGGTATTCAGGTTTACCGCATTCAGCGTACCCCACGGAGGCTTTATTCCCGGGTAATCCGGCTTTCGAAACATAAGAAATAAAGGTAAGGAAACGAAATTACTATTTTCTTTTCTTCCAAAAATTTATTTAGTTTACCTTGCTTTTTGAAATTATTAGTAAATTTATTTATGAAAAAAGCCGCAATTTGAAAAAATTATTTATTGAGTTTTAAATGAGCAGGAAATTTTCTGCAACTTTCAACGATATTCGGAATGATATTCACACATTTGCCCCAATAACATTCGCACAGGGCTGGTTACTGGAACAGTAAAAGAAAAGACACAGAAAAAAAAGTGACAATAATAGCAGAAATATGGAACCACCTCCCTCTTGACCGCCCTGAAATTATACCCAATGGTGAAGTGATTACAGAAAAGATAATTGAAGAAGGAGTGCACCATGCCATGCTGGAGATTAACTTCACACCTGTAAAAAGTGGTTGGATCGCAGCCAGGGTGCATAAGTATAACCAGGAAGATACCCGAAGTGGAGTAAGCTTTACCCAGAGGCGTGATTTCGGTGGCGGGTCTACGTTAGGATGGTAAGGGAATTAAAAAAACTATATCCCTGGTGAATGCTGCTTCTGTGGGTCCTAAGACATCCATTTATTTTAAAATTAAAATTGATGATTTCAAATAAGGCGGGCAACACGTATGTCAATATGCTGGCGATAATCGCTTCGCTGGGTGGATTTTTGTTTGGCTATGATACGGCGGTAATTTCCGGTACAATTAATTTTGTTACTGCTCAATTTGGTTTGGATGCGGCTGGTACGGGATGGTATGTGAGTTCGGCCCTGGTGGGTTGTATTTTAGGCGTTTCTGTAGCCGGGCTTTTAAGTGATAAATACGGAAGAAAGAAACTGCTTATCTTATCAGCGTTGTTTTTTGGCGTTTCTGCAATTGGATGCACATTTGCAAGTGGATTTACCGACCTGGTAATATACAGGCTAATCGGAGGCCTTGGTATCGGTGTGGCTTCCATGTTATCTCCCTTATATATTTCAGAGCTGTCACCCTCTCATAAAAGAGGCAGGCTGGTAACATTATATCAATTCGCTATCACCATCGGTATATTGTTCTCTTATTTCTGCAATGCCTGGCTGCTCAAACTTTCACACGCTGAATTTTTAATGCAGACAACCGGCTTACTGAATAAAATAATGGTGAGCGAAGTATGGAGGATCATGCTGGGTACATCGGTTTTGCCGGCACTTATCTTTTTATTCCTCTTACTATTTATACCCGAGAGCCCGCGCTGGTTAACAATAAACGGGAAGGAACAAAAAGCCTACCTGGTATTGAGAAAGATCGTTTCTGATGGTGAAGCGCAAAAAGAAATAACGGATATAAAAGCCAACCTGAGACAGGAGGCCGGGGGATTTAAAATCGTGTTTAAAGGTGGGTTCAGGCTGGCGATGATCATAGGAATTTCTTTAGCCTTTCTCTCGCAGGTGAGTGGCATAAATGCGATTATTTATTATGGCCCGAAGATACTGGAAGAAGCAGGCCTGCCCATCGCCGATGCTTTGGGTGGTCAGGTTGTAATTGGCCTGGTGAATGTATTGTTTACATTGATTGCTATCTGGAAAATTGATCAGCTTGGCAGGCGGCCTTTGTTGCTTGCGGGGGTTATTGGTATCATCTCATCACTCCTGATTATCGGTTCCTTGTTTTATTTTAATGTTGCAAATACATACCTCCTTTTAATTTTTATATTGATTTATATTGCCTGCTTTGCATTTTCTTACGGGCCTGTTATATGGGTGTTGCTGTCCGAAATTTTTCCTGCTAAGATAAGAGGGCAAGCCATGTCGCTGGCAACATTTTCTTTATGGATCGGAACGGCGTTGGTGGGACAGCTCACTCCTGTATTTCTTGAAAAACTGAAGCCGGCAGGTACATTTTGGTTATTTGCGCTTCTTAGTTTTCCGACACTTTACCTTGCCGTGAAAATTATCCCCGAAACAAAGGGCAAAAGCCTTGAAGAAATTGAAAGGTATTGGTTAAATAAAAAATCAGGAAAACCCCGATCATGAGATTGAAAAATAAAGTTGCGGTTGTAACAGGTGCGGCCAATGGTATCGGGCTTGCCATCAGTGAAGCATTTATACAGGAAGGTGCGATAGTTGTAGCCGCCGATATCGATGAAAAACAATGCACTGCCGAAGCGGAGCGGCTCGGTAGAGATGGAGGTATAATCCTGGCCGTGAAATGTGATGTGAGTAAAACCCACGATGTTGACTTCTTAATCGCCACAGCTATCAAAGAGTTTGGTAAAATTGATGTGTTGGTGAATAACGCGGCAATTGCCATAAAAAGTAATATCATAGACATGACGGAGGAAAATTGGGACAGGCTGATGAATACAAATCTTAAAAGCGTTTACCTGGCTATTAAAGCAGTATTGCCTTATATGTTAAAGCAACAATCTGGAAATGTGATAAATATTTCCTCTACCCAGGCATTCCGCAGCTGGCACGATTTCACCGCTTATGCAGGCGCAAAGGGAGCCATTCTTTCTATGACCAACCAGCTTGCCGGCCAGTTTGGAGATAATAATGTGCGTTTCAACAGCATTTCTCCCGGCGCCATACTTACTCCAATGAATGAAAAAAGAGCACGGGAAGAAGGCCCGGAACTGCTCACAAAGAGTGCTGCGATGCATGCCATGAAAAGAATGGGCACACCGCAGGAAGTAGCCATGACCGCTGTCTTTCTTGCTTCGGATGAAGCAGGATTTATAACCGGGGAAGACATTAAAGTAGATGGGGGCCTATGTACTTTGCCACGCTATACCGAATAACTTTAACGGATAACAATTTTTATAAATGAAACAGGCGCTTGAAGGAGTAAACGTACTCGATTTTTCACAGTTATTGCAAGGCCCATATGCTTCGCAGATGCTGGGAGATCTTGGGGCGGAGGTCATTAAGGTTGAACGTTACGGACAAGGGGATATCTATCGGGGGATGACATTTTTTAATAAATGGATAGCGGGAGATGAATCACCATGCTTTATGGCATGGAACCGCAATAAACGATCGATTGCTATTGACATGAAGAAACCTGAAGGACAGGAAATTATACGTAAACTGGTGAAGCAGGCAGATATAATTCTTGAAAATTTCAGGCCAGGTGTAATGGATCGATTGGGTTATGGATATGACGAGTGTAAAAAGATAAATCCAAAAATTATTTATTGCTCGGCCTCCGGTTGGGGTAGTGATGGGCCATATCTCAAACGCCCTGGCCAGGATTTATTGGTACAAAGTGTGAGCGGCGCGATAATGACAAGTGGTAAAGAATCCGATGGCCCTGTATCATTAGGTACTGCGCTATGTGACCAGGTAAACGCATTAAATTGCGTCTATGCTATTCTCGCCGCGTTATATTACCGTGAAAAGGCCGGTGAGGGACAGGAGATCAAAACAAATCTTCTTTCATCAGCCATCGCTTTCCAGATGCAGGATTATTTTACGATACATAATATGGGGGTTAAGTTTGCACGTCCTGAGTCGGGGATCGCACATCCTGGTAATCCTGCGCCATTCGGTACTTACAAAACAATGGATGGACACATTGCGATTGCGATGAACCCATTTGAAAAATTAGTAGAAGCACTCGGAGACCCTTCGCTTTTGGTGTACAATGATCCTCAAATACTTTTTGATAAAAGGGATGAAATCTATTACCGGATAGAAGGAATAACAAGTACCAAAACCACCGCATCGTGGCTTGACATCATGCTGGATCTTGATCTATGGGTTGCACAGGTAAATAATCAATGTGATGTTGCTGATGATCCGCAGGTAAAACACAATAAAACCTTTGTGGAAATTGAACACCCCAAAGCCGGAAAACTTACGGTAACCAATATTCCCTTTACAATGAGTGAAACGCCGGGCAGCATACGCAGGCCTTCTCCATTGATTGGTGAACACGGGCCCGGCATACTGATGGAATTGGGTTATGATGAAGCCGGTATTAAACGGTTGATTGATGAAAAGATAATATCAGTGGAGACTCTCTTTCCAGCCGATAAATAATTGTATGGTTCCACCTGGTCTTATGCGGGCGATGTTCTCATTGTAAGGCCCGTAGATATAAGAATCAAAACAAGAATGCACAATTTATCCTGGTAGAGCACCTGCCTGGGTTATATGCATTAATTATTTAGCTTTCATCTTTACCCGGGTCAAAGTTTTTGAGTTATGAAAAGCCAACAAGAAGGCGTTCAAAACATTCATGCTCCCCTGCAACTCATCCCGCTAAACCTGAAATTATTAATTGTAGGGATCGATACACTTTTATAGTGCTTTTTATACACTTTCCTACAGCAACCGGAAAGGCGGCAACGGAAAAATATTGCAGAGCCCGGATAGTAAATAAATTCCGGGTATATTTCTAACCATACCTTGTGAGCCTGGCTAACCAGGTTTCTGCAAAAAAATATAACTTCAATAACTAAACCTTCTTATGACCGGTTTTGAGAAGTTGAAACATTACGATTGGTTTGATACAATAAATCTGGAATTTGAGATAGAGAAACAGATATCCAAAACATTCGGTGGAGACAAAAGTTAACCGCAAATACGGAATATTTTCCGGGAATATGAGATGATGTAAACAGTAACCGCACAACATGAATTATCAACACATACTATTTAACGTTAAAGATAAAATTGCCTGGATTATTCTCAACCGGCCAGAGCAGCTGAATGCAATGAATGCTCAAATGATGAATGAGATCATTCATGCACTGGGCGGGATTAACCTGGCAGATCCAAGCTACATACGCGTAGCAGTTATCACAGGTGCAGGAAAAGCATTTATGGCAGGTGCTGATATTAAAGAATATGCACAACAAACCGAAAAAGAGTTTGAAGATTTTCAAACTAAAGGCCATTCATTGTATGCAGCAATTGAGGGCAATACCAAGCCGGTTATTGCAGCAATTAACGGTTATGCATTTGGTGGTGGATTGGAAATAGCTTTGGCTTGCGACATGATGGTTGCGGTTGAAGGAGCCAAAATGGGTCTGCCTGAAATAAACCTGAACCTCATTCCGGGCGGCGGAGGTACGCTGCGGCTGTCGAAGAAAATTGGCGTAAACCTGGCCAATGAAATGATCATGACGGGCCGTACTGTGTTAGCTGAAGAAATGTATAAGCATGGCCTGGTAAATTATCTTTATCCTAAAGAATCCTTTGTCGAACGAGTCACCGGATTTGCCGCTTCATTTACCGATAAAGAGCCTCGTTGTTTGTTGGCAATCAAACAGCTTACGCAACTTAGTGCCGGGGGTATCTCAACAGATGCGCAGCACAAAGAGTATACAGCGCTCAATAATTTCTACCGGTCTGAAGAGGGCCAGGAAAAAATTCAGGAATTTTATAAAAAAAGCCTGGAGAAGAAAAAGTGAGTTTCTCCTGATACACAATGAGAGAAATACAGGATATATTCAATATTGAAATAGTTGACATCAAAAATCTTGATGGTGACATTAATTATAGCAATATAAAGTATGCGCTTAAAGACAACGAGGGGAAAAAATATATCCTGAAAATATTTGCCGATAACTTCCACTTACGTGAATGATGGATTGAAAAATCATTGTGTTCTTACAGGCACGGATGTCCCCCATGATAATATTTTAAAGATAAAACCTCCTATGTGTTTTGATAAAACCAATGTTGACTTTTTTATTGATACAATTAATTCTGTCTTAAAGGTAAAAATATAATGGGCCAATAAGGAGGCAAACCGGAACGCGGGTAATATCATTTTTGTCTTTGGATACCTGTTAAAAAAAATAACTTCAATACTATCAGAATAAACAATGAAAAATTCCATTTTAAAGGGAATTACCTGGGATCATCCAAGGGGCTATGATCCGCTGATTGCATGTTCATTGCTGTATACAGAATTATATGGTGTAACAATAGAATGGGAAAAAAGATCACTTAGCAACTTTGGGGATGAGTCACTTGCCGGGTTGGCAGCGAGGTATGATTTACTCATTATCGATCATCCTCATACAGGTGTTGCCTATGAAACAAATTGTTTATTTTCTTTGAATGAATTATTAAAAGAAGAAATAATAGATGCGCTAAAGAAACAAACTGCAGGCCCTTGTTTTTCCAGTTACGAGTATAAAGGAACGCAATGGGCCTTGCCCATCGATGCGGCTATGCAATGCGCTTCCTACCGTAAAGACCTGCTGGACGATATAGAACCCCCTAAAAACTGGGAGGAAGTTTTTAAATTTGCCGACACGCTAAAAAAGAAAAATCTGAAGATAGGCATGGCGCTCTGCCCAACTGATAGTTTATGTTCATTTTTAAGCATCACCGCGCAGCTGGGATCACCGGTAATTGAAGACAAAACATTATTGTTACACCAGGATATAGGGTTGCAATCACTGGAATTGATGAGAAAGATGCGGGATAATTTCCATGAAAATAGTTTGAACTGGAATCCAATCCAACTATATGACCACATGTGCACTCATGATGACATTGCTTATGTACCGCTGGCTTTTTGTTATGCCAACTATTCAAGGGATGGTTTCAGAAAAAATGAATTAAGCTTCACGAATGCTCCCGGGTATAATAACGCGGTTTTGGGAGGTGCGGGAATTGGGATCTCATCAAAAAGTAAATTTTTACAGCAAGCGGCACACTATGCTGCATGGATTTGCAGTGCAGAAATCCAAGGCTCAGTATATGTTACGGCGCAGGGCCAACCGGCAAATATGGTTGCATGGAAATCGGTCCACAGCAACGAACTTACCAACAATTTTTTTTGTAATACTTTTGACACACTCGCCAATGCGTTTGTGCGGCCCCGTTATAGTGGATGGCCTGGCTTTCAAAAATACCTGGGTGAAGTTGTGCACGATCATCTAAAAAATAACACGGACCCTTTAAAAATGTTAGGCCACTTACAGGAAGTTTACAATTTGTCCTATAAGAAAATAATTTAAAATGATATTATATGTAGGCTCATATACTGAAATAATTACCGGCACATTTGGAGGACATGGCGCTGGTATTTATTGTTATGATTTTGATGCCGTTGACGGATCCTTACATTTCAGGCATGCACATTCGGGAACAAATCCCAGTTACCTGTGTATCCCTTCGCCCGGATACCTATATACCAGCACTGAAGTTTTAGAAACAAATAAACCCCGCATTCAGGCGTTTAAAATTGATCCGTCCGATTTTTCACTTCAGCTATTGAATGAAGAGGAGATTCCGGGAGGCTTGCCATGCCACATTAATTTTTCAAAAAGAAATAATTGTATCATGGTTGCCTGTTATGAAACGGGGAATACAATGATTTACCCGGTTGCAGCCGGGGGTAAGTTATTCCCCCTGGCAAAGGTGTTGCAACATGAAGGCAGCAGCGTAAATAAGCTCCGCCAGGAAAGGGCTCATGCGCATGCTGTTGTGATTAACGATGACCTTAGCGATATCTTTGTAACCGATCTGGGTATGGATAAGGTAATGGTGTATCATCTTAACACCGCAAATGAAAAGTTTGAAATAAATGTAAAACAGGCGATCACATTTCCACCGGGAAGCGGTCCGCGGCATATGGTGGTACATGCTGAGGCTAAAACTGCTTACGTCATCAACGAATTAACCGCTACGGTAACAATGCTGCGTTATGATAACGGAAAGTTTGATCTGCTACACAATTTCGGCACGTTACCAGGCAACTACTCCGCAACCCCCGGCGCCGCAGCGATCCGTCTGTCATCAGATGGAAAATTTATCTATATTTCTGAACGCGGAGATAACACAATAACTGCTTTACGGATTGATGCAGATAGAGAAATCCTTGAAATTATCGGGCGGTACAAGACGCATGGCAAAACGCCCCGGGAGATAAATTTCGATCCTACCGGCAACTGGCTGCTAGCAGCGCACCAGGATTCTGACTCTATAGCGATTTTTAAAGTTGATAAAAATACAGGAATGATTGAACTTGCAAACCTGGTTGAAAATATTCTATCACCGGTGTGCCTGGCATGGCTTCCTGTAACTTAAATATCATTTCTGATCTTGATTTTGTGCTGTTGCATACCAAATAAAAGATCAGGAACATAACTTTAGCCATTTGAAAAAATCCTGGTAAGCAGAAGTCCAGGCAGGGTAGAGGATAAAACACGGATACTTATCGCTAAACAAAAATTATGGCCAAGCGAACGATGCTCCTTTCTATTGTTTTTTTTTGTGTACTGTATAACAGTTCCTGTAACACCGGTACGTATTCAAACGCGGCCGCCATTTCTACGGATACGGCAATAATTGCTAAAGGCAAAATTCTGTTCTATCAAAGTTGCAGCGGCTGTCACAACTTCAAACAAGAGAGCATTGGTCCGTCATTAGGGGGCTTAACCGATTCAGTATCCCTGGATTGGATACAAAATTTTATCAGGGATCCTCAAAAAATGATTGATGGGGGAGATGTACATACAAGGGAACTGATGAAGGATTTTAAAGTTGCAATGCCGTCATTTGCATCTTTAACCGATGATAAAATTAATGCCATAATTGCATTTATTAATACCCATAAAAAATATAATAAGCCAATAGAAAAAGACGATGGAACAGCAATCGCCAACCCTGTTCCTGGTGATATCCGTTTTACCGGGTTGGTAGCTAATCTTGAATTGGTAACACAATTTCCGCCTTCGCTTGACCTCTTTGAGAAATGCCGGGCGAGGATCAGTAAGTTGGATTATGAACCACACAGCCGAACTTCTTTTGTACTGGATCTGCAGGGAGAGTTGTACAAAATGCAAAACAACAAACCAATATTATATATGAATTTGGCCAAATTAAGCCCCAAATTGATTTTGGGGCCGGGGCTGGCAACTGGTTTTTGCAGTTTTGCTTTTCACCCCGACTTTGCCAAAAACGGCTTATTGTATACTTTATCTACAGAAGCGACCGGTTCAGGAAAAGCTGACTTCAGGTATCCCGACTCTATTGACGTGACCATGCAAGGTGTATTAACCGAATGGAAGACAAACGATCCGGGAGCAGAAACATTTTCAGGTACCAGCCGCGAATTGTTGAGGATTGATTTAGTCACTGATAGCCATGGCGTGCAGGAAATAACATTCAACCCGCTTTCTAAAGCCGGTGACAAGGATTATGGCATGTTATATATGAGTATCGGCGACGGCGGTAGCGTACAGGTAGGTTACTCTTTCCTGTTACAGGGTGGCCGGAAGATATTGGGCAGTATTATTCGTATCGACCCTTTGGGAAGAAACAGTACCAATGGGAAATATGGAATTCCGGCCGGCAACCCTTTTGCCGGAAATAAAAGTGGAAATGTATTGGAAGAGATCTATGCTTATGGATTCAGGAATCCTCATCGCATTACCTGGACCAAATCGGGCGAAATGCTCGTCTTTAATATCGGGCAGGCTAACATCGAATCTATTAACCTTATTAAACAGGGTCATAATTATGGCTGGCCCAGCAGGGAAGGAGATTTTCTTTTCAATCCCCATGGAGATTTAAGCAAAATTTACCCGCTTCCCGCAAATGATAGTATCTATAAGTTCACCTATCCTGTAGCAGAATATGATCACGGGGAGGGTATGGCCATTTCGGGCGGTTGTGAATATTGGGGAACGTCCATTCCACAGTTAAAAGGGAAATTATTATTCGGCGATATTCCAACCGGAAGGCTGTTTTATCTAAATACGGCAGACCTGGTACAAGGAAAACATTCACTTGTGAAAGAATGGAAAATTTCAATAACGGGGAAGCAACACACACTTGCAGATTTATGTGGAACAAGCCGCGTAGATCTTCACTTCGGCCGGGATGCCTTTGGCGAGGTGTATCTCCTTACCAAATCTGATGGTAAAATGTACAAATTGGTTGGCGCTAATGGTGAAATTAACCAGCGGTACTGAAAATGCAGGACATATAAACAGTAATGGTCAGGGAAATAAACAATTGATAAGAAAGGAAAAGTAAGATAATTGTAATCTATTTACTTTTTTTAATTAAAAATCATTAGCAATTATTTATATTTCTGTTACCTTCGGCTTTCAATTCACTTTATTAATAAGCCGGAAAAAATGAGTACAACTGAAAGCTTGCATGACAAATATGGGATAGGCACCCTCTTTACAGGCAGCGTAAAAATGCGGATTACAATGCCCGCCACCGGAGGCAGAAATAAAAAATTATTGTCAGCGTTCGCCATTTTTTACATTTTTCTTTCCTTCCTAATGCCAAAAAACTGTCTTGCAACTGCATTAGCAGATTCCGGCATATATGTTATACCATATCCGCAAAAGGTTGTCATTGGTGGAGACAATTTTAATTTTAAGAATTCCATTACCATCGTTTTGGATAAAAATCATTCAGTAGCCGATGAATTTACAGCTAATGAGTTGATACGCGATCTTAAAAATGAGTGGAATACTGATGCTGTTATTGCCAATAAAGCAGGGGGATTTTCGATAATTCTAAGGCGTCAAAAAAATTCATCAATACCAGGCAAACAAAGTTATGAGTTGTCGGTGGATAGGGAACAGGTTATCATCTCAGCCCCGGGTGAAGATGGCTTGTTCTACGGAACACAGACACTGCTGCAATTAATTCAAAAAAATGGAGAGGGCCATAAAGTTATTGGCATGAAGATCACCGATTGGCCGGATATTGCTGAACGCGCCGTTCACTATGATACCAAACACCACCAGGACAAAATTGAGTACGTAAGAAATTTTATCAAAGAACTGGCACGTTATAAGATCAATATACTGGTTTGGGAGTGGGAAGACAAATTTGCTTATCCCAGCCACCCCGAAATTGCCGCACCGGGAGCCTTTACGCCAAAAGAAATACAGGGTTTAACTGACTATGCCCGCATGTACCACATCCAACTGGCCCCGCTTGTACAGGGACTTGGCCATGTAAGCTTTATTTTAAAATGGCCGCAGTTTGCAGCTTTTCGGGAGATTCCGGCTTCCAATTTTGAATTCTGTCCACTTAAGGAGGGGTCATATAACTTGCTGTTTGATCTTTGGAAAGATGCCATGGACGCAACAAAGGGTTCAGAATACATCCATATCGGTTCTGATGAGACCTATGAACTAGGTATGTGCGATGCCTGTAAAGCAAAAGCAAATGAAATTGGTAAAAAGGGGCTTTACCACCTTTTTAGTGATAAGGCAGCTAAATATATTTTATCGAAGGGCAGAAAACCAATGATATGGGAAACTGCGATGGGATGGCAGAAAGAAGGTGCAGATGAAAAAGAAAAAATTATGCCTAATAAAGGCCTGGTGCTTACAGAAGATATGGGCGAAATTGGTGTTGATAAGGTTAAGAAAGCGAAAAGTCTTGGCTATAAAGTATTTTTCTATGATCCGAATCCTGGGATAGAACCTTTGTTTTTGCCTTATACCTATCGCGAAAATGACGACCGTAAAAAGGAACCCGGGTGCCTTGAACGCTCCTATAATGCACTGACTGCAGCGGCAAACTCGGGTGTATTTGATGGGATGATCAGAACTTCCTGGGATGATGCAGGGTTGCATAACCAGGTTTGGATGCTGTGTTTTTTGACTTCAGCAGAATTTTCATGGAATGGACATGCCCCTGGTTTAAATGAATTCAAAGAAACATTTTTCAGGAATTATTATGGCCCCGATGCTGTTAAGATGGATGAACTGTTCAATCTCTTAAACGAAAGTGCCTATTATTATTGGGATACTTTTGAAAGAAAAGTATGGCATTTTGGAGATGTCGGAAAAACTCATCTGCCCGATCTTCCAAGGGGAGATGCTTTGGAATATGATCCCTATTGGAACAAACAGTATAAAGAAATGATCGATCGCTCAGTGCTCGAGTTGCAAAAAATGGATAGCGCACTCGCTATTATTAAAACCAATAAAACACTGAATACCACGCATCCTTATGACTTTGAAATATTTGAATCCATTGCGGACCTGGTACACCATACCTGCCAGACTTATATTGATTTGTCAAATCTCGAATATGCCATAAGAAAAGCACACCAGTTCACTTTTGTCAATCGTGACAGTGCCTATAACAGTATGGAAGATGCTACAAAGATCGTTGAACACAATTTAACGGAGCGTGCACAGGTATACAATGAATTGGTTACTACCTGGGAGAAGACAAGATTGCCGAAGGGCATGTCCACGCCGGACAAAAAATATTTCTTTCAGCAGGACCGTACCAGGCATCTTGCCAATAGAAGGCCGGATATGAGTTACCTTATTAATGATGAACAAGACCTGGATCTTGAAGGATACCTCGAAAAATTAAAAGCTTACATGGAAAAATATAAAAACAATTCATTTTAAAGCCATTAAAAAAACATGATTCTCAAAAATCATTTTGTCTCACCGGGCACAATGCTTTCTTTGGGAAGATTGGTTTGTACAAAGCTTTTAATTATTACTATTTTTTATTTCCTGGTTCCAAAAAATGCCCATGCCACAGGTCTCACTGACGCTGGCCTGTACGTCATTCCTTATCCACAAAAGGTGGTTATCGAAGGAGATAATTTTATTTTCAATAATTCCCTGCACGTCGTTCTTGATAAAAATCATTCCCCGTCCGATGAATTTGCCGCCGAAGAGTTGATACACGACCTCAGAAATGAATGGAATATTACTGCTGAACTTACTAATAAAACGGGCCTTTACTCAATTGTTCTCACAAGGCAGAAAAATTTTTTAAAGCCCGGCAAACAAGGCTACCAGCTTATCGTAAGTAAAAATGGAATAATTATAAGGGCATCGGGTGAAGAAGGATTGTTTTATGGAACACAAACTCTTTTGCAGTTAATCCAGAAAAACGGGAGCGGCCATAAAGTTATTGGCCTGAAAATCAATGATTGGCCGGATATTGCCGAGCGTGCCGTTCACTATGATAACAAACACCACCAGGATAAAATAGGGTATGTCAAAAATTTTATTAAAGAGCTTGCGCATTATAAGATCAACCTCCTCATCTGGGAATGGGAAGATAAGTTTGCCTATCCCAGCCATCCGGAAATAGGAGCCCCGGGTGCATTTACTCCAAAAGAGATACAAGGCCTGACCGATTATGCCCGGATGTATCATATCCAGATTGTACCATTGGTACAGGGTCTTGGACATGCCAGCTTTATTTTGAAATGGCCGCAATTTGCACCGTTCCGTGAACTGGCGGCTTCCAATTTTGAATTTTGCCCGCTCAAAGAAGGATCTTATAATTTGCTGTTCGATCTTTGGAAAGATGCCATGGATGCAACCAAAGGTTCTGAATACCTTCATATCGGCTGTGATGAAACCTATGAAGTAGGGCTTTGTGATCAGTGTACAATAAAAGCAAAGGAAATCGGCAGAGATGGATTGTTTCATCTATTTGTAAGGAGGTGCGCGCGGTATATCATTTCCCAGGGAAGAAAACCGATGACATGGGAAAGCACGGGTGAATGGGCACATGAAAACTCCGCTGAAAAAATGGCGCCAACAAAAGGGTTAACCCTTACTGAAGATGTGACCAAAGAAGGAGTTGATACAAAAAAGATCAGGCAAAGTAATGGATACAAAGCTTTTTTCTACGATCCCAATCCAGGCATTGAACGGTTATTCCTCCCCTATTTTTACCGTGAAAGAGAAGGCGGTAAAATATTAATTGGTTGTCTTGAAAATTCATACAACGTATTGAAGGAGGCTGCGGCTTCAGGAGCTTTTGATGGTGTTTTCAAAACATCATGGGATGATGCGGGGATGCATAACCAGGTATGGATGCTTTGTTTTCTAACGGCAGCAGAATTTTCCTGGAACGGCCACACGCCTGGTTTGGGAGAGTTTACTGAAACTTTCTTCAAAAATTATTATGGAGCCGGCTCGGTTAAATTAAAGGATCTATTCTATCTTCTTAACGAAAGCACTTATTATTTTTGGGACACGTTTGAACGAAAAATATGGGATTTTGGAGATGTCGGAAAAACGTATTTGCCCGATCTTCCTGGAGGTGACGCATTGGAATATGATCCTTACTGGAATAAGCAGTACAAAGAAATGATCGGCCGCTCCCGGCTGGAGTTGCAAAAAATGGATACTGCGTTGTCAATTATTAAAGCGAATAAAAACGCCAGGATCAGGCATGCGTATGACATTGAAATCTTTGAGACCCTTGTCAATTTGGTTCGTCATACCTGTAATACGTACCTTGATTTATCAAACCTGGAGTATGCGATAGGACAGGCAAACAGGCTCACGTTTATCAACCGGGACAGTGCTTATTATAGTTTGCAGAATGCCGTAAAGATCATTGAAAGTAATTTGCAGGAGCGTGCCCGGGTTTTCAATAACCTTGTTAACACGTGGGAAAAAACAAGAATGGTTAAGGGCACGTCCACAGCAGATAAAAAATATTTTTACATGCAGGACCGCACCAGGCATTTTGCCAACAGAAGGCCTGATATGAGTTACCTTATTTATGATGAACAGAGACTTGGATTGGAAGATTATCTTGAAAAATTAAAAGCCTATATGAAAACATATAAAAGTGGTTCTTTTTAAATTAGGGGGTGCCCGGTAAGATTATTAAAAATGTAAATATTTATTCCTAAACGATGTTCCAATTTATAAAAATTATATTCCTGTTCCTTTCAATTATTCCTGGATTGATAAGTGCGCAAACATCAGTAGCACCAGCAGAAAATGTATTGAAAGTGAAACATACAAATGATTTTACGATCACCGGCGATGGCAGCGCAGCAAACTGGATGAACACAACCTGGTTTACATTACCCCGGCGCAATGAAACCGGTATTGACTATCAAACAAAAGTAAAAGTGCTGTATTCTGATTCGGGGATTTATTGTCTTTATGATTGTGAAGACAAAAAAATAACAGCGACATTAACAGAAGATTTTGCAGACCTCTATGAGGAAGATGTAGTAGAAGCTTTTTTTTGGCCCGATGAAAGTGTGCCGATATATTTTGAATACGAGGTATCGCCACTCAACTATGAATTGCCTATTTTAGTGCCTAATATAAAAGGAAATTTTTTTGGCTGGCGGCCATGGCATTATGAAGGAAGCAGGAGAACAAAACACCAAACCCACCTACGTAAAACGGGAGATGTTGCCGCGGGCTGGACCGCAGAGTTTTTTATTCCATATGCTTTGCTAAAGCCTATGACAAAGATGCCTCCACAGAAAGGGACCCGTTGGCGCGCTAATTTTTACCGTATTGATTATGACAAGGGCACAACAAGCTGGGAATGGCAGTTGGTACATAACGACTCGTTTCACGACTATGAAAGATTTGGCACAATTGTATTTGACTAAAAAAAACATAACCTTCTAATTACTATTCAAAATTATTTCAAAATGAAAAGAAGAGAATTTGTAAAAAATACGGCTATAACCGCCGCAGGCTTCAGCATCATTCCTGCCATAAGGCTGCATGATGATAAAAGAGTACGACTTGCAATGATTGGGACTGGCCTTCGGGGCCAGGATCATTTGGATAACCTTCTTCGAAGGAATGATGTGGATGTTATTGCCATTTGCGATGTCGATGAACGCATGTTGGGTATGGCAACGGAGAGAATAAAAAAATCGGGTAAGCCAATGCCCCAGATCTTTAAAGGCGATCCCTATGCTTACCGGAAATTATTAGAGCTGAAAAATATAGACGGTGTTATCATTGCTACGCCATGGGAGTGGCACAACCCAATGATAATTGATTGTTTGCAGGCTGGTATTAAATATATTGGCTCAGAGGTGATCCTTGGCATTACACTGGATGACCATTGGAAAGTTGTACATGAAGCTGAAAAGCAAAAAGCCCATGTAACTATTTTGGAGAATGCCTGCTATTTCAGGGATGTTCTGGCGATCCTCAATATGGTACGTGAAGGTGTTTTTGGTGAAATTATTCACCTTCAGGCCGGCTACCAGCATGACTTACGCGGTGTCAAGTTCAACAATGGTATCGAGCCTTACGACAGCGGTGTAGAGTTTGGTGAAAAAGGATTTTCAGAAGCGCGCTGGAGGACAAATCATTCGGTTCACAGAAATGGGGATCTTTACCCAACGCATGGCGTAGGCCCTGTTGCCACGATGATAGATATAAACAAAGGGAATAGATTTTTATCCTTAAACTCTTTTGCCACAAAAACAAGAGGCCTTCACGAATACATTGTAAAAAAAGGCGGTGAAAATCATCCCAATGCCAAGGTGAAATTTAAACTTGGGGATATAGTAACAACCCAGATCAACTGCGCAAACGGTGAAACAATTCTATTGCAGCATGACACTAATTTGCCGCGCCCTTATTCGCTCGGCTACCGGGTACAGGGGACAAAGGGATTATGGATGCAGGTAAATAAATCAATCTATGTTGAAGACCAATCGCCCAAACGCCATGAATGGGATGATGAAAAAGCGTGGCTTGATAAATATGACCATCCGTTATGGAAGAGGTGGATCAATAAAGAAACAGACAGCGCTGCCGGCCACGGTGGTATAGACTTTTTCGTGCTGCAGGGTTTTATAGAAGCCATCAAACGCCGGGTACCGACGAACCTGGACGTGTATGATGCCGCTACCTGGAGTGCTATAACACCATTGAGCGAAAAAAGTATCGAACTTGGTAATGAAACAGTGGACTTTCCTGATTTTACGAACGGTCAATGGATGTACAGGAAAAATAATTTTGCATTAACCGATGAATATTGATGCTTAAAAAAGCCAGGTCCGGGTTAAAACGATTGTTAACAAAAAGCTATCGTTCTGTAGAAAATTTTTTTAACTTAACAGTCCATCTAAACGGGTACTCCGGCCCTTTTGAATTCTATAATGTACAGATCATACAATCCAACAAAGGGTATCATGATACAAAAAACATTTCTTTTATTTATCGGTACCGTTCACCTTACCGTATTATTATTTGCGCAGCACCCCGAACATCATATGCCGGAAACCCAGGGCACTGTTACAGGCGTTGAATCGCAACCTTTGCTGGCACAGGCGGTGCGGCTAAAGGACGCCTTATCTTTTTTGGGTAGCGCTCTTTCGAAACAAGATGAGCAACGTGTACTGTCATTACAGAACCAGCCGCCTTCGCCCGAAATATCAAAGTTTATACAAGAGATACTTGATCCGTATTGTCTTGCTATGGTCAACATTAATCCCGAGTCAAGGGTAAAAGTTGTAAAAGGTGCCGCGACGCCTAAATTGATTCAAAACGGTTGGGTGAGTTACCTGGTGAAGATAGCCAATGAGGCGGGGATTACTCCGCAATTGCAGGTGGAAAGCCCAAATGCGGCGACACCTTTATATGCACCTTCACACGATCACCGGGTGGCTGCGAATAAGATCCTTACACACGGGCAGGTAGCCAATCGCTTTCTCGAAATACAATTATACCGGAAGCCGCCGATGCTCCCCAATCTTTCCGGGTTAAAAGTAGAATATGCGATTTTACAGATTTATAGCAAGGATGAAGGAAAACGCGAAGTGGAAATCGGTTTTAATGTAGGACAGGGAACCCAGGATATCGGCTTTCGAAATACAATCAATATCCTCTTTAATATATCGCCATCGGTAACATTGACTTTTCATGTAAAAGACGACGATGGTTTGCCTGCCATGGCTTCCTTTGTTATTTCTGATGGCATAGAGCGGGTGCTTGATGATAGTGTGCAAACAATCGATAATGCAGAATTGCGTTTAACGGCGGCCCAGCATGCCTTGGAAAAGAATTTTTCAACCACGAAAGATTACCGCGTTCCTGTTGCACTCACGGGAATATATCCATTGCCTTCGAGAAGGGTTGCTGAATACGATGAATATCCGGATTTTTATTTTCAGCCCCAGATCTATCGCTCAGATGGTGAGCATGTACAGTTGCCGGCTGGGAAATATAATATCATAATTACAAGGGGACCGGAATATACACAGCAAAGCAGGCAGTTGGTAATACCTGCCGGCGTTAAAAATTATGAAGCATCTTTTCAATTGAAAAGATGGATAAATATGGCGAAACTTGGATGGTATTGTGCCGATCATCATGTTCATGCCGCCGGGTGCACCCA
>JBDTLZ010000064.1:0-7988 GCA_039934515.1 Ginsengibacter sp. | reverse complement strand
CAATAATTTTTCAGAAGTAAGCAATGAATTATTGAATGAAATGATAACCGAACTTGAAAACAATAATAAAGAAGAAGCCATTGCTATTGCAGATGATGTAAAACAGAACCTTGAAAAAATATTGCATCACGGGAAACGGGCAGATGGTATTGTAAAAGGAATGTTGCAGCACAGCCGCAGCAGCAGCGGAGTAAAAGAACCAACAGATATAAATGCTTTGGCCGATGAATATTTACGGATAGCTTATCATGGTCTTCGGACAAAAGACCAATTATTCAATGCAACATTAAAAACTGATTTTGATAAAACTATTGAAAACATCAATATCATTCCGCAGGACATTGGAAGGGTATTATTGAATTTATATAACAATGCGTTCCATGCTGTGATCGAAAAAAGGAAATCAGCTGGCACTGAATATGAGCCAACCGTTTCTGTGATTACTAAAAAGATTGACGATAAAGTGGAAATCAAAGTGAAAGATAATGGTACCGGCATTCCTCAAAAAGTATTGGATAAAATCTTTCAGCCATTTTTTACTACAAAACCAACAGGACAGGGAACAGGATTGGGATTATCGTTAAGCTATGATGTAATAAAAGCACATGGTGGGGAAATTAAAGTGGATACTACTGAGGGTGAATTTGCCGAGTTTGTTATTCTGTTGCCAATAGCGGTATAAATGTAAGATTAACTATTAACGGGGCTGTACATTTCTTTTGATAAAACGGATGTGTTGCTGCAAAATCATGTTCAAGCCTATTGATGATCATTACGTGCTGAACCCTTTATTGAATTGCATTTTTCCGGGTTAACAAAATTAACGGGAAGCCATTTACTGTTGAAAAACGTATAACCTACTGCATACCCAAGATCATAAAATAATTCAAGCAAGCTTTCCCTTCTCACATTTTACCGTTCGTTGAAATTTTTTGTAAATACTCCACCGCAAATTATTCTTTGAACGGTTCATAAGATAGCGATTGGTAAGTTAACCAAGCCGCATTATATGCATTGTAAATCGATTATTTAGTTCCTAAAATCAGTATTGACCTGTTAACCGGATGTACTGTCAATTGCATTCCAGCCCTGGCCATCGCCTCTTGTCCAGTAGCAGTTACAGTTCACCAAATCCGTAAATTGCGCCATCGTTAAACTGCTTTAGCAATTTCATCTTTTTTGTATTAACCAAAAACCCAAGCCCCAGGAGGTCATCATTATCTCCATCATTAAACCAAATCACATAACAACGACGCTCATTTAAGAAATTCTGCACACCCTGTTGAAAATCTGTAACCGGTAAAAATTTCCCTGCCATTCCGGTAAAAAAATAAACAGCATCATAAGCGTTGGAATAGATAACATACCCATCCCGGAAAAAGAATGGGTTTTTATGTATGAATTGTACCGTTGCTGAGTATTTCCACGGATCTTCCGTGTATCCTGGTATCCCGGCATCTTTAACTCCATCCCATGTCTCGTAGTCTGCAGCCAGTTGCCCGTATTGAAAACTGAGAAATATTACTGCGCCAATTACCCACCATGTTTTGTTAATACCACCGGCTCTTTTAAATAGAGAGCTAATTCCATTACTGCAAGCCCATATCAACGGGATAAATACCGGCGAGAGAAACCGGCTGTTCAAAGTTTCAAACTTCGATATACTGGCTATTACTACCATGAATAAAAGGTAAAACAACGAAAAGGACGCGGCCATATATTCATACGTCACCGGGCGGCCTTCAACCAACAACTGCTTCACGCACATAAATACAAGTGCTGCAATTAACAATAAAGCCAACAATCCAGCTCCTTTATAATGGCCATTGAAAAAAGGAAGCCAGTCATAAAATACAGAACCTGCATAGTGCATATTATCGCCCATGGTAGTAATTGATCTTACGCGGTTACCCGTTACAATGCCGGTAACTGCATAGTTCCTTGTGAGGTTAATGACCAATAGCAACGGGCTTATTAATGAGTATATTATTATGTCTCCAATTTTTCTTCGCAGGGTAAGGTTCATGTCCAGCAACAATAGTATTGCACCGAACCCTACGATGGTGATCCCCGCATATCGCGTAACGGCCGCCATTGAAGCTATTATAGCGCCTGCGATTAGCACCCGGCGGGAATACGACTGAAAATATCGATGCATTGCCATCATAAAAAGCAGCACCAACAATATAAATAAGGTCTCGGACCACATCATTGAATAAACTTCCAGTAAGCAAGGACTTAAGGCGATACAACTCAGCAGTGCTCTCTTGTACCACTTTGAAGTTTGCAGAAATTGGTCCATAATAGTACCCGATAAATAAATAATGGTTCCGAAAAGGAAAGCATTTAACAGTGGCGCAAATGCCAGTGGATTTAAACCAGTGAAGAACATAATACTACTGAGAAAAACCGGATAAAATAGAGGAAATTCGACCAGCGGGCTATTTGTAAAATCCCACAACTTCCCATTTGCTCTTAGATTTTCTGCCGCTGTAGAGTACATCACACCATCGGGACAGAGTCCAATACCACCATGCCGGGTAAATAAAATAATAATAATGAAGCCCGCCAGGGCAGCCATCAAACTATCGATATTTTTGCCGAATGATGAAAATTGGGCCATATTCCGGGTATTGGGTAAAATCAATGTAATTTAAATTAAAGTAAATGAGTGGTGTGCCATTTCCTGCCTTGAAGATGACCTTATAGGGTTGAAAGTTGGCATCCCGCTTTGAACTTTATACTATCTTTAATACCACTGCAATTATCTTGCTGAATCAAAAATAATCCCAAATGAAAAAGAATATTTTACGAAATCATGTTAATATATTAACGTTCTTTTTAACCGGGTTTATTGGCATGCACTCCCAGGCGCAATTAAGCGCCAATGGCCCGGTTCGCATAGCTGTAGCAGGAATAACACATGGGCATGTAACATGGATATTAAGCAGGCAAAAACCAGATGTTACGCTCGCAGGAATATACGAGCCGGATAACGAGCTGGCGCAACGCTATGCAAAAAAATATGGCTTTAGTCTCAGCCTCATTTACAATGACCTGGGAAAAATGCTGGATGCTGTTAAGCCAGAGGCTGTGGTGGCTTTTGGTTCTGTTTATGAACATATGGCAGTCGTAGAAGCCTGTGCGCCCCGTCATATAAACGTAATGGTGGAGAAGCCACTCTCTGCTAACCTCCAACAAGCATTAAAAATGGAGTTACTGGCAAAAAAATATGACATCAAATTGCTTACCGATTTTGAAACTTCCTGGTATCCGACAACTATAAAAGCATATGAGCTGGTAAACGATAGTAATTATATAGGGCATATAAAAAAAGTAGTTATTCATGATGGGCACCAGGGACCAAAAGAGATCGGCGTAAATAAAGAGTTTTTTGACTGGCTTACGGATCCCATACAAAACGGGGGTGGTGCACTGATGGATTTTGGTTGTTATGGCGCCAACCTTATGACCTTTTTAATGAAGGGGCAACAACCGGTTTCGGTAACCGCTGTTACCCAACAGTTCAAGCCCGATATCTATCCTAAGGTGGATGATGAAGCGACTATTGTTGTAAGCTATCCCGCGGCGCAGTGTATCATCCAGGCTTCATGGAACTGGCCTTTTGGCCGGAAAGATATGGAAGTATACGGCCAGACAGGTTATATCATCTCGGTTAACAATACCAATATGCGATTGCGGTCTCAGCAAGATACCATTGAACATACCCGGCAGGTAACCCCCGCAGATGTGGTTGTATATACCGATCCCTTCTCGTACTTCGCTGATGTTATTCGCAACAAAATAAAAGTACCTGAAAATGGGTTGTATGCGTTGTCAACAAATGTTACCGCCATGCGCATACTGGAAGCTGCAAAAGAATCCGCTAAAACACATAAAACCGTTTACCTGAAAAAATAACGGGGAATCTTTTTTTTGAAGTTGGCTTCAGATTTGGGCACTTGTGGGATCATAAAATCGTTTATTCTGCTCTTCACCATAAGCATCAAGACAAATAAAATGGATATCTCCATAATCAAAGGAATAATATTCTTTTTTAGTGCTTGCCAGTCCACGGTCGCTGACTGGCTTACGGTCCAGGTTTGATCAATATATGAATGGTATGAAAACGGCCTTACGCGAGGAAGAGAAAAAGGGATTTAATATCTATATGGGAAAAGCCAGGTGCGCTACCTGTCATTTTGTGCCGTTGTTTAATGGGGTGGCGCCACCTTATTTTAGTGAGGCGGAGTCGGAAGTGCTGGGAGTACCTGCAACAACTGATACCCTCCAGCCCAAACCCGATCCGGATGAAGGAAAATACAATCTTTATCCTGTTAGTATCTTTAAATTCGCGTTCAAAACGCCTACCTTACGCAATATCGCTTTAACAGCCCCCTATATGCACAATGGCATTTATAAAACGCTGGACGAGGTTGTTGATTTTTATAATAAGGGCGGCGGATCCGGGCTGGGCATCGCACCAACAAATCAAACATTGCCTTCAACCCGGTTACAGTTATCCGAAAAGGGAAAAAAAGAATTAATTGCATTTTTGCATTCGCTTACGGATACTATCAGAAGCAATTGATGGCATCGTATAACAATTCGCAGGGACCCTCAGGAGACCGGCCTAGGTTTTGGAAGGAAGCCGGCGCTGTTTCATGTAAAGCATCTTAATATAGTTCTTGCCATGCAACTGCCGCACTGCACTCAGGTTCAAAGTCATTCTTTTCTTACTATCAGTTTTTAGAAAATCTTTTATCTTTTTCACATTGAGTTCAGAAAAATATTGAACGGGGATCTGGCGTCCTTCGAAAACTTTATAAACTTCTTTGCCTTTCGCATTTATTGTTTTCAACATATAGTGATCTTCCTGCAACAAAAGCCAGATAAGATCCTTTTGTTTTTTAGTCATCACTTGCAAATCATTTGCTTAAAAATACCAAAAGAGAATCAATTTCTCAATTTATGAAGTACAATTATTTTAGGAAAGTAACTGGTCAGTAGTTTAAAGATGGTTCGTTTTCAGTTTTGATATCAACCTGCTTCAATGGATCGATTGCAAGCCATAGCAGGCAACCAATAAATAATACAAATGCTACTATGAAAAGAGGATGGTTGAAATTTCCCGTGACGTCTGCTATTTTACCAAAAACCAACGCAAGGAAAAATGCGCCCATTTGCCCAAAGAAATTCATGGCCCCGGTTACGGTTCCTGTATTATTGCGTCCTATGTCGGAACACACCGCATAACATACCATAACCCCAAATGAGTAGAACCAGTTGGCGGCAATAAGGCAATACGCGCTGATATAATTATGCGTGGTAAATGCGGCCAGGAAAATCATAAGGCCGCACATCCCCAGCCCGGTCATTCCAACGAAACGCCTGCCGAACCGAAGGCCTTTTCTTTTCACGATCCAATCACCAAAAAAACCACCCACCAACAAGCCGGCAATACCGGCAATGAACAATGTAAAAATAATTGGGCTGGTTTCTTTCTCAGAAAAATGCCTTCCTTCCTGTAAATAAACAGGCATCCAGGCCACGAAAAAATAATTTGCCCACTGGAAACAGAAATACATGCACATTAATGCCCAAAGTGTACGGTTCTTAAAAATAAATTTTAATGGGATAAGCCGCTGGTGCGAACTATACCGGCGGTCAGCTTCAATATGATGCAGTTCTTTTGCCGGTATGTGCCGCATTTCAGAAGGGAAATTCCGGAACCATGCATAACAACACCATACCCATACCCCACCGATAAGCGCATTTATATAAAATGGCATTCTCCATCCAAACGAGACCGCCAGGGGAATTATGATAATGGGTGCGATCGCGGAACCAACCTGGGAGCCGATGCCAACCCATGTTAACGCCCGTCCCGTTTCCTTCGCCGGGAACCACCGCGAGATCGTGATCAAACAATTGGGATAAGTGCCCGATTCCCCTATCCCAAACAGGAACCGCACAACTATTAAAGAAATAAGCCCTGTAGCCAATCCTGTGACTGCCGTAAAAAAGGACCACCATAAAACAATGCGGATAAAAACAGCCCGCGGCCCGATATGATCCCCGAGAAGACCGGAAGGGATTTCAAAAATCGCATAGGCCAACGCAAAAGACGCGAGCACCCATCCAAACTGTTCATTACTCAGTGATAGCTCTGTCTTTATTCTTACGCCCACAATGGAAATGCAAATCCGGTCAAGATAGGTAAGTGTAGTTAATCCACATAGTAAAACAAGTACGCGATACCGATATGGAACAGCTTTAAACATGCGGGGATATCAATTATTACCTGCCAGAATTAAAGTAAAAGATAACAAATAGATAATTAAAACCGTGCGAAATTCTAACTTGTGATATATTTTAAAACACTGGCATTTAGATGCCTTGGCTTTCTTAAAAGCGGCACGCTTGTGTTTTTAAAGTGATAACTTCATTAAACTTAATAATTATGGTCCACTATGTTTAAAATGCCTGCCTTATGAAATATCGCGCATACTTTCATCCCCGTAAATTTCTTTTTTTTATAACCCTCTTAAGTATTTCAATATCCCCGGCAAATGCCCAGGATTCATTAATAAATTATGATGAAGCAAAGATGCCTCCGTATACTTTGCCTGACCCTTTGCAATTACTTAATGGTACACATATCAGTACATCGAAAGCGTGGATGAAAGAGCAACGTCCCAGGATGCTACAGTTATTCGCAGACAATGTTTATGGAAGAATCCCGGGTAAACCTAAAGAATTGCATTTTGCGGTAAAGACTATTGATTCGTTTGCATTGAATGGAACTGCCGTTCGCAAAGAAATAACGATTTTTTTTACAAATGCATCGGGACCGTCGATGGAAGCGTTGCTTTATCTACCGAAGTCATCGGCAATGCCCGTGCCTGTTTTTATGGGCCTTAACTTTTATGGCAATCAAACGGTGAGTAAAGATCCCGGCATAGATCTTTCCGAACGATGGGCCCCCAATGATGAGGAAAAACATATTGACAACAATAAGGCAACGGATGCTTCAAGAGGAACCGACGAAAGCCGTTGGCCTGTCGAAGAAATTATCAAGCGGGGCTATGGATTGATGACGGCCTACTATGGTGACCTGGAACCTGATTATCCCGGAGGCTGGAAGACAGGCATAAGAACCAGTATGAAATCGGCTCTTGCAATAAATGAACAGGAATGGAGCGCAATGAGCGCATGGGCATGGGGCTTAAGCAGGATGATGGATTACCTGGAAACAGATCGTGCTGTTGATGCAAAAAAAGTAGTGATAACGGGGCATTCACGGTTAGGTAAAGCGGCTTTGTGGGCTGGCGCAAATGATACACGGTTTGCAATCGTAGTTTCTAATAATTCCGGGGAAGGCGGAGCTGCATTGTCACGCCGGTGGTATGGCGAAACGATAAAAATAATCAACACTTCATTTCCCCATTGGTTTATTACAAAGTATAAACAATATAATGAAAGTCCTCAATTGTTGCCCGTCGATCAGCATATTTTGCTGGCGCTAATGGCGCCACGTCCTTTATATGTTGCCAGTGCCGCAGCGGATAAATGGGCAGATCCCAAAGGAGAATTTCTAAGTGCAAAAAATGCGGAACCTGTTTATGCATTGTTTGGAAAGAAGGGCCTGGGAGTAAGCGAACTTCCTCCTGTTGACCATCCGGTTGGAGAAACCATTAAATACCACATTCGCAACGGAAAACATGATATTACCTTATATGACTGGAAACAATACCTTGATTTTGCAGATATACAATTTGAAAAGATGAAGCCAAAAAAAAGCAGGTAGTTTATGAATTAACTTTAATTCTTCACAAATAACCATTGTGCATGAATTTGGTGCCGTCTGGTCTTAAAAATGACATATAAAGCAATCGCCATATAACCGCCCAATCCCTTTTTGTGGATGAATTCCAAATTGTCGCAACACTCAAATCATTAAATTTATCCAATAGCTAATAACGCTC
>JBDTLZ010000063.1:0-5918 GCA_039934515.1 Ginsengibacter sp. | reverse complement strand
TTTTGAAATTGATCTTCATTTGTAGCTGGTGACAGGATGACGATAGCGTTTAGCCATGCCTGTTATTTGGTTCGAATTGCTTTAATGCCATAGCTGCTTTCATCATTAGTCCAGGTATCACACAATGTGAGTTTACGTCCAAAGTAGTGAAGTAACTTATTTTGGCGCCGACACGCCCGGCGGGTAGCGAGGCGATATAAAAATATTCAGAATGTTATTAACTCCACAACCATTTCAAGATACTTCTTATCAATGTCATCAAAGAAATCATAATGCTCACTATCTACATCCAAAACGGCAATTACTTTTACATCTTTGATAACGGGGATCACTATTTCTGATTTTGATAGGCTACAGCATGCTATATGCCCGGGAAATTTTTCAACATCGGGTACAATAAGTGTTTTGGCTTCCTGCCAGCAACTGCCACAAACGCCCCTGCCTTTTTTTATCCTTGTGCATGCTACCGGTCCCTGGAAGGGCGCTAACACAAGATCATCACCTTTTACCAAATAAAAGCCTACCCATAGCCAGCGGAACTGTTCCCTGAGCGCCGCGACCACATTCGCGAGGTTGGCTATAAGATCAGTTTCTCCTGTCAGCAATCCTTTTAATTGCGGAAGCAACGACTGGTATTCTTCCTCTTTGCTTCCTTGTACAATATTCAGATCTTCAGCCATATTGTTTTTTTAACAAAGGTAGGAAACATCAACAGAGAACCGTTTATACAGTCTTGCCAGGCCAACTATATGGGTTGTTGAGCCCCTGCCAACGAGTGCATTCCAAATTCCTCCTGCGTTTGAAACGCAACAAAAGCGGCATACACAATCATTGAAAATAAATGTGTTGAAGGTGGTGTATATGTAATTGTCGCAACACTCAAATCATTAAATTTATCCAATAGCTAATAACACTAAATAATAAGAACAGTAGTTCCCCTTTAGGGGTTAGGGGCAAGAGCGACAATTTGGAATGAGCCCCTGCCAACCACCAATAAAAAAATGTTATATCTTTGAAAAGCAGTAAAAATTTATGCCGATTTACCTGGATCTACATATTGTTAACGGTCTGAAAGCAAGGGAAGCAGCCCAGGCGCATAACCTGGATTTGCTTCACCAGGAACAATATGGATGTAAGTCTATGACCTACTGGGTAGACGAGGAACGTGAGAAAGTATTTTGCCTAATAGATGCCCCGGACAGGGAGGCGGTAAAAGAATTGCACCGCGTTTCACACGGAATGGTTCCTAACAGAATTATTGAAGTAGACAAGAGCATCGTAAACTCGTTTTTGGGTAGGATATTCGATCCGGAACCGGTAGAAATTTCTGCTGAAGGGCTTAAAATTTTCACCAGCCCTTCCTTTCGCATTTTATTAGTTACCAGCTGTACCGATCCTTACCTCCTTACATACCGGCTTGGTATGGAGAAGGCAAATAAATTGCTTGACAGCCATAATAACATTATTAGGAAAAATCTCAGGGAGCATGGAGGCACGGAAGCAGAGAATGAGGGCAGCGGATTCATCATTTCATTTTCTTCCGCCGCAAAGGCCGTTGCCTGTGCCCTGGCTATTCAGCAGGAGATGCAGGATGCACATTCTGATGCGTTGCGTTTTACCATAGCCATCAATGCAGGTGATCCCGTTGAAAAAAGTAATCAACTATTTGGCGATACCATACATCTTGCCAATAACCTGTGTTTTATCGCCGGTAATTTTCAAATAGCTATTGCATCTTGAGTTAAAGAACTCGTATCAAAAGATTTTTTCCAAAAGAAAGATAAAAATTTTGTAACACTTCCACCGCAGGACGAAAGTTTACTCGCACTATTATTTGATAAACTCGAAGAACACTGGCAGGATGCAGCATTCGATATCAGTAATTATTGCCAGGAAACAGCCATGAGCAAGTCACAGTTATACCGGAAAACACTTTCTTTAACCGGCCTGTCCCCCAATTTATTTTTAAAGGAATACAGGCTTGAAAAAGCCAAAGAACGCATGAAGAAACAGCGTTATACTGTTGCGCAGATAACATTTGATTCTGGTTTTACCAGCGCTTCCTATTTTACAAAATGTTTTAAGAAAAAGTATGGATTCCTCCCAATGGCCTATATCGATTTACTGCATTAGCCCGCTTAGCTGTCGCTGATTTTTACCACTTATTGAACGATTTGTTTCACAACCTTTTCATTTATTGAATGATTTGTTATAGCCTTCAGGTATATGTCGCTATTATTTTTGAAGTATTATTAAAACTTAAAACAACAGTTATGAAATCAGTTACTAATCACATTTTACTTTTCGCTTTTATGGCATTCGGTAGTTATGTTTCTATGGCACAAACCAGTACAGCCAACACTTCAGCCAAATCAACAAAAATGAAAACCTATCTTATTGAAAGGGACATACCCGGAGCGGGTAAATTAACTCCCGAACAACTAAAAGGGATTTCTCAAAAATCCTTTGGTATTCTCAAAGAAATGGGGCCGCAAATTGAATGGATACAGAGCTATGTAACAGACGATAAAGTTTTTTGCATCTATAAAGCCGAAAGCGAAGAATTGATAAGAGAACATGCTAAAAAGGGCGGGTTTCCAGCCAACAAGATCACTGAAGTTTCCTCAGGGATTAGCCCGGCAACCGCCCAGGCCAATTGAGCATTTTTTTAAATTATTTATTCGGCTGATTTTTAACCCGCGAGGCCTTGGCGATATTCGACTAGCCACTACTTTTTTTTAACTGCTCCGAAGAACCGGAGCAGTTTGTTATAAAAAATATTATACGGTTGCGTGAAATTTTATTACTCCTGCTTTGATGAATGATATTTTGTTTCTATGTCAACACCTTTTGTGAGTGTTTGATACACTACACAATATCTTTCCGTGAGTTTTTTCAGGCTTGCCATTTGCACTTCATTGGCACTGGTCTCAAGGTTAAATTGCAAACGGATATTTTTAAAACCTACAGGCGCTTCTTTTGAAACACCTAAAGTGCCTTTGAAATCGAGATCTCCCTCTGCTGTAATTGTGCCACCCTTTATTTCAACTTCAATTGCAGTACTCACTGCTTGCAGCGTAACACCGGCACAAGCTACGAGTGCTTCGAGCAGCATATCTCCTGAACAGGCAAGCATACCCGTGCCACCTGTGGCCGGGTGAAGCCCGGCCTTTACCATAGCTTTTCCTGTTGCCATTGTGCAGGATATTCCTTCGCCAATATTCCCCTGTGCCTTTAATGTTATAACTGCAGTGCCGGGCTGCTCACGGTATTTATCTTTCAAAGGGGCCTGTAAATTTTTTAGGTCGGTAGCGTTCATAAATTCCATTTTAAAAAAATAGGTTTGATAGCTTTGTTTAGTACCTAAATAGCTTGAAGGTCATGATGGCAATTGAATTATAAATTCGGCATATTCGCCTTCTTTTGTTTCGACTTTAAATTCACCGCCATGTGCTTTAATTATATCATAACTCAATGACAAGCCGAGTCCTGTTCCCTGTCCTGTGGGCTTTGTGGTAAAAAAAGGTTGAAAAATTTTATCCAGTACTTTTTGCGGAATGCCGATACCGTTATCTTTAATCCTTATCTCGATCTTGTTATCGAGTTTTTTACTGCTTACAGTAATTATGGGCTGATAATTTCCGTTCAACTGTATCGTTTTTTCTGAGGTGGAATAAAAAGCATTGTTGTATAAATTCAATAATACCCGCCCGATATCCTGTGGAACAATATTTATGTCGCCGATGCGTGGGTCAAGATCTGTTTGTAATGTTGCATTATAGGTTTTATCCTTTGTCCTTTGTGCGTAAAAGCTCAGCCTGAGGTATTCGTTGGCAAGGGCATTAATATCTGTTGGTGCTCTTTCCCCGGTGGAGGTCCTTGAATGTTCCAGCATTCCTTTTACAATTGCATCTGCCCGTTTGCCATGATGATTTATTTTTTGCTCATTCGCTTTTATATCATTTGAAATAGAAACGGCCTCATCAATTCTTCCGGCTTTTAGCTCCTCTTGCAATTCGTCAACAAGTTCGGTGTTCAATTCAGAAAAATTGTTGACAAAATTTAAGGGATTTTCTATTTCATGTGCAATGCCGGCAGTAAGCTCGCCAAGAGATGCCATTTTTTCTGAGTGTACCAGTTGCGTTTGTGTTGATTTAAGCTGGGTTAATGTTTCTTCAATTTGTTCTTTTTGCTGCCTAAGCAATAAATTGCTTTTTTGCTTATTTTTAAATCCTACGAAAGCCACTGTCCCTAGCGCGAGTACCAATATCAAAGCGGCGGTCAGGGCAAGCTGTTTTGTTTTTTGCACTGCATCCTTTGATCTTTGTTCGGCCTGCTGTAACTGCTGTTTTTTGTTAAAATCATAATTCATGGTGAGCTCTGTGGTCTTCTGCACATTAGCCTTGCTGTTTGCCGAGTCATTTACAAGTGCTGATTTTTTAAATGCTTCCAACGCTTTTGTGTAGTTCCCGGTTTTTTCGTAACACCCGGATAATTCTCTGTAACGAAAGCCATAATCGGCTGTATAGATATTTCCACTGTCAACTGATAAAAGGCCCTTTTCGTAAAATGGTATGGCATCTTTCCATTTGCCCAAAAGATATAATATTGAGCCCCGGTCTGAGTAAGCGTGGTAAATATTTAAAACCTGGCTGGAAGAATCTGCTACAGCAATTGCACGGTCTGATAGTACAAGCGCTGAATCGATCTTACCGCTATTGGCTAATGCAATCGCGGCCCTCGAAAGGCTGGATGCCTGTACGCCCCGGTCGCCCATTTCGTCACCCAATATCGCAGCCTTCATACCGAATTCGTACACCTTTGCCCATTTTTTTTCGTCTATGTGCATCGATGCCAGGTTCGTATAAGCATATAATTCAACATTTTTCAGTCCGTTTTTTTTGCCAAGCCTGGCTGCATTTAAATAGTTTTTTTCAGCACGTACCGCATCGCCGAGATTAGCATAAGTAATTCCCATATTAACATAGGCATATGCCTCATCAATTTCATCTTTTAGTTCCCCGGCAATTTTCAACGTTCTTTGCTGGTACGATAATGCCATCGGGTAATTGGCTTGCTGCTGGTATGCGATTCCTATATTTATATAATTTGTCATAAGGCCATCGGTATTTCCGCTTCGCTCCGCAATCTTAATTGCTTTCTCATAAAAGAGAATAGACGTGTCGTACTTGTTCTGCTCACTATAAAAAAAACCAGAGGCTCCATAAAAATCTATAAGGTCTGATGAGTCCTTTGATGGTTTTATAAAATGTTCCAGGTACTTTAATTGTTCCAGTGCTGATTTAAAATTGCCTTTAAAAATAAAATTATTGATAAGTATTATTCTTGCATTTGTTTCGCCCTTGTAATAGTTGATTTTCTTTGATTCCTCCAGTGTTTTTAAGGCCATGGTTATGGTTGTGTCAAGATTGATATTTGACATTATATGTATTTTTTTCAGCTCCAGGTTAATTCTGGCTGTATCTGAAGTTGCTTTGGCTATAAGCCTGTCCAGGCTGTCCATAGCTGAATTCTGGCCAAATACTGCCGGCCCTGATAAAATAATCACTAAAAGATATGCTGCAATCTTCATTCCGGGGTTACTGTCATATTGTTTGCCTTAATGTTCACAACGGAAATTTCATTGTAATTTATTTGCCATCATTTTCTTTGGCCTTAGTTGTCTGTCCGCTATGTAAATTAAATATCACACTTTAAATTCGATATTTTTTTTGAATTTTGGTAAGGAATGTAACATTCAGAGTTATTCGGGTTTTGATTGAGAACTATAAATCTTTTTCCTGGGTTCCCGCGTAAGCACAGATCCGGAAGTTTGATATTATCAGCCTGGTTAATATTTAAGGTGTAGGCATTAAGTTGCAGGTATTACTTTAATTATGCAGGAAGCTACTTAAAGA
>JBDTLZ010000062.1:0-6325 GCA_039934515.1 Ginsengibacter sp. | reverse complement strand
CGGCCACCCCGACCTTGGCAAGGTCGTGCTCTACCAAATGAGCTACTTCCGCAGGTATTAAGAACTAAAAAAGGGATGGCAAAAATAACAATTGCGGGCCTGTATGCAAAATTTATTTGTATTGCGGATTGTATAAGGTATTACCAGGAACCTCCACATTCGGCTTGCCCTTATACCTGTGCTCGTACATGGTATAACACCCGCCCAATACCAGCGCACCAAATATCACTATCTGGCAATAAAAAAGAAATCGTGAAGAAGAAACCCAGCTATGGGCGATATCTTTGTCTTTTTCATCATTAACTTCCTGGTGTTCCATATATTACATTTTGCATAACAAAAATAATCGTTTGAATTTAAAAATCATTTTTTACCCGGAATAATTTCGGAAAATGTTTTCTTCTTCTTTTTAAAGTATTGCCACACAATGCTTCCATTGTAAACCGGCACCATGTTCTTCATCTTAATTTTTGGAAATCTCTTTCCCCGCCTGCCAGTAATGATCCATTCTACATAATGCATGTGCCCGGAAGCAATAGAAATATAGGTGCTGAAATTCCCATCGATCAGCGCCCTGTAAGCAGCAACCGCATCGAGGAACATCCTCAATGGAATTTTCCATATCGTTTCAGAAAATGGCAAATTTTTGGTCATCATTACCAGGTTGTTCCTGAAGTTGAGGAACACCTTTTTACGGTCTCCCATAGGCAAGGTGCCACCTCCTATGTGGTATACCTTCGACTTAGGCTCAACATAAATGGTATATCCTGCTCTCTGCATCCTCCAGCACAGGTCAATTTCTTCCTGGTGTGCAAAAAAATATTCGTCAAAACCACCAACTTCTTTAAATACCGCTGATTTAACAAATAACGCTGCTCCCGTTGCCCAAAATATCTGCGTGGAGGTATCATATTGCCCGGTATCGGTTTCACAATAATCAAAAATTCGGCCACGTGTAAATGGATATCCAAGCGCATCAATCCATCCACCGCAGGCGCCTGCATACTCAAACTGTTTCTTGTTTTCAAAGGACAATATTTTGGGCTGGCAGGCCGCAATCCTTTTGTCAGATTCCATCAATAAAATAACAGGAGTTATCCAGTACGGTGTTACTTCCACATCGCTGTTCAGTAAAATATAGTAGTCGGCTGAAACCTGCTTCAATGCTGTATTGTAGCCTTTTGAAAAGCCCTCATTGGTATCGCTCCTTAGCCTGGTGACGCCGGGATAATTGCGCTTCAAAAATGTAATGGAATCATCCGTTGATGCATTGTCTGCTATCACCACCTGGAGATTATCATACTCCGTTCCCATTACCGACGGCAGAAACTTTTCGAGCAAATATTTCCCATTCCAGTTAAGAATAACAACAGCAACTGAAGGAGAAATCAATGGCATTCTTTCGATGATTTAGTACAAACATAGAAGATTTTAGTTTTTCAGTTCCGAAAATTGTCGGAAATACACTTTAGATTTGATAATAATAATTTTTAATGCTTGGGCAACTTTTTAATTTACGTACGTGGCTTGCACTCGTTGCGGTGGCCATTGTTTCAGGCACCATATTTTATTCCAATTATTTAGCCAAAAAGATAGCTGTTGAAGAAAGGCAAAAAGTAAATGTTTGGGTGCAGGCATTAAAAACACGCGCGGAAACAACTGAAAAAGCGGCGCTCGATCTTACCAGCACTATAACTTCAGAAAATAAAGACATCCCTATAATAGAAACAGATGAAAAAGACAACCCGTCTGGCGTGAGCCTCAATCTTGACTCAACCCTTACAAAAAAGGATGGCTCTTATTTGCTCAAAAAACTACGCGAGTTTAAAAAACAGCATGACCCCATTGCTGTTGAAATCAGTAAGGAACCGCTACTGGTTAATAAATATTATTACGGCGATTCCGATTTGCTCAAACAGGTGCGCTATTATCCGCTCGTGCAATTATTGGTTGTTGCCCTTTTTATCATCATTACGCTATACTCAATTTCAACCAGGAATCAATCAACGCAAAACCAGGTATGGGCAGGCATGGCAAAAGAAACAGCGCACCAACTGGGTACGCCCATTTCATCGCTGCAGGGTTGGGTGGAGATGCTTAAGGAAAATGAAACTTTTACGCCCATATCAGCTGAAATGGAAAAAGATGTGGACCGCCTGAAATTGATCAGCGACCGGTTTGGCAAAATTGGCAGCACCCCCAAACTGGAAAAATTCAATGTTACAGAACAGGTGGAAAAAATGGTCGCTTACATCAGGAGAAGGGCGCCTGAAAAGGTGAATTTTAAAGTGGAAGCGCCTGCTGATCCGGTAATTACCAAAATTTCGGGGCCGCTTTTTGACTGGGTTGTTGAAAATCTTTTAAAAAATGCCTTGGATGCAATGGAAGGAAAGGGGCTGATATTGATAAAGATACGCCAGCAGCCAGGCCATGTTATTGTCGATGTGACAGATAATGGGAAGGGCATCAGCAAGCAAAACATTCCGAAAGTTTTTAAGCCGGGCTTTACCACAAAAAAAAGAGGTTGGGGACTGGGATTGTCTCTTTCAAAAAGAATAATAGAAAAATACCATAGCGGCCAGTTGTACGTAAAATCTTCGGAACCGGGCAGGGGAACCACTTTCAGGATCGTATTGAATACTTAAGACAACTTTTCGCTTAAATTTCCCGTCATTGCAACGTGTGCACCCCATAAGATAATTGTAGCAACTCTTAACGGTTAATTGCGATGTTTCATTAAATTGCACCCGCAAGTACGTATAGTTCTTTTAAAAAAATGCCCGAAATAATTTTTGAGGGCCGCTTGAAGTTTTGGGGCTGTCGGCTTTTGTTCTTTGATGATCGACGGACGGGCTGTTCGCTTGTAGTCCCGGCTGCGCCGGGAGCTACCGCTTCCATCCCGCAGCCCTTCAACAACGGTTCTCTATTGAACTGAGGGCGTGTTTCTTCAAAGTCCATTTTTACATTATAATTTCGGAAAGAATACTCATTAAAAGAAATGTACACAATCATAATGCGGCGATGGCGAAATTGGTAGACGCACTACTTTGAGGTGGTAGCGCCCGAAAGGGTGTGGGAGTTCGAATCTCCTTTGCCGCACAATCCTTCATCTTTACCGGTGAAGGATTTTTTATTTGAAGATAGCCGGCTATAGCTACTATTTTATAATAATATTCAGTTGTAACTACCTCCATCAAACGTCTGAAAATAAAGGATTTAATTCTCGCTATTTTTACATTAATTGCCTAAAATAATTCAGAAAGTATTATGCCTACACTCATCGTATGCCCCAACTGTAAAAATGAATTTGCCCCGGAAGATGCCATAGCCAGGGAACTCGAAAAAGAGTATGCAAATAAATTGAAAACAGACCGGGATTCTCTTTCAAAACAGTTTTCATTACAGCAACAGGAACTGGCCATACAACAAAGTGAATTTGACGAAAAAAAGAAAAAAGAGAATGAGCTCTTTGCAGAAAAAGTGCAGAAGGAAAAACAAAAAATGGAAGTTGAACTGCAGGAACAACTGCGAAAATCTATCGGCGGCGATTTTGAAAATCAATTGAAAATGCTGAAGGAATCCAACCAGGAGAATGAGGAAAAACTCGTGATAGCGCGCCAAAAAGAAATGGAATTTCTAAAAAAAGAACAGGTATTGAAAAATAAAGAAGCAGATCTTGAAATACAACTTCTGAAAAGGTTACAGGAAGAAAGAAGCCAGGTTATCGAACTAATAAGAAAACAGGAAACGGAAAAAAACTCTTTAAAAGAAACCGAACACCAAATGATAGTTAAAGAGTTGGGAAAGCAACTGGAAGATCAGCGAAAACTCGCCGAGGAGATGCGCCGTAAAGCAGACCAGGGTTCCATGCAATTGCAGGGAGAAGCGCAGGAATTTGTTTTAGAAGATAAATTAAGAGAGTATTTTCCTTTCGATACCATTCTCGAAGTAGGCAAAGGAGTAGAGGGAGCAGATTGCATGATGATAGTCAGAAATTCTATGGGGGATGAATGTGGTAAAATAATCTTTGAGAGTAAACGTACTAAGAGTTGGAACAACATATGGCTGGACAAATTAAAAAACGACATGCGCAACAAACAGGCAGACCTTGCCATCCTTGTTAGCCAGGTCTTTCCAAAGGGTATGGACTGCTTTGGTGAACGGGATGGTGTGTGGCTTTGTTCTTTTAAAGAATTGCCAGGCCTTGCTTCTGCTTTACGCAACGCGATTATCAGGATAGCAGAATCAAAAAAATCAGAAGAGAACAAAGGTGAAAAAATGCAAATGCTGTATAACTATCTTACTGGCCTCGAGTTCCGGCAGCAAATAGAAGCAATCGTTGAAGGATTTGTCGCCATGAAAAATTCTATCTCAAAAGAAAGGATACAGATGGAAAAATCCTGGAAGGAAAGGGAAAAACAATTGGATAAAGTTTTACTCAATACCTCCGGAATGTATGGATCAATAAAAGGAATTGCGGGTGCCTCTGTTCAAAATATTCCTTTACTGGAAGGAACTTCCGATAATGAAGATGATATGGCTCATTAAGTGTAAGCTGGCTTTTAAAAAGTCCTGGACAAAAATCTTTATAACCTTTCAAACTGTGCTCATTTAAATGGCCCTATGAAGGAACTGCCGGCCAGAATTCTATTTCTTTAGTTACAGATAGCAAAATCTTCCCGGGGATTAAACCAGCTTTTGGAAAGTTTGATACTTTCCAAAAGCTTCAACACCTATAGAGATGTGGTTCTGTTACATGCATCATATAGAAGTTCGGTATTTTTGAATGATTAAAAAAATATTCAGGCTACAACCCAGGTCAGGCATAGATCTTGAAAGAATTGAAAGGATATGTTTAATTCAGTTGCCTGGTCCTTCATAAACATACACTTTACCCAACCCTGGTTATCATTTATAGAAATCTCCCTGATGACAATATGGTTTTTAAAATCAACCCCATCCCTACCATACCATTTATAAACTGCTTCCTTACAGCTCCACATCAGCGTGAGTAGTTGTATATCCGGCGCAGGCAAAAGTAATTGCTCATCGTCACTAAGAAATTTATCTCTTACAAATTCGATCTTCGGCTGAACGAGCTCAACGTCGATCCCCACAACCGCATGTTCACTGATGATGGCGGCCGCAAAATCTCCGCAGTGAGAAATGGAAAAATGAAATGCTTCATTTGTCAAAAGTGGTTTATTGGAACCTGCAATCTCAATAAGATGTAATGGGAAAGCCGGATCTAATAACCAAAGAAGGTAACGCCCCGCGAGATGCTGTAATCTTTTATGGGGATGGTTGATCTTTTTTTGCAAATGCACTCTTTCCAGGAAAAAATCTTCGGGTTCTGTAATGCTCCAAACCGCCAGCTTTGCGTTTCGGTTAATATTATGTTGATAAAACAAGGGCATCGATGCAAGTTAAGATTTTGTCAAAGACGCATCTTTGAATAGATTGCATTTCCCGTTTAATCCTTCGGCGACGAAAATATAGTTTTAAGAAAAAAAAGAGAAACAGCGAATTACACAAATTATCACAAATAAGACAGGTGTGATCAGGGGTAGTTCGGGTATTCCCGCAGCTATCGAATCGTGGCTTTCCTTTATTCAAAGAAAAATAAACCAAATAATAAATGATTTTATCTGATACCCGAATTCTTGAAGAAATTGAAAAAAAAACCATCATTATAGAGCCCTATAACAGGGACAAGCTGGGCAGCAACAGCTACGATGTGCATCTCGGCAAATACCTGGCTACTTATAAGGATAAGGTCCTTGATGCAAAAAAACACAACGAGATCAACCACTTTGAAATTCCACCCGTGGGATTTGTCCTTGAGCCCGGTGAGTTGTATTTAGGAGTAACGCAGGAATATACCGAAACCCATTCGCACGTGCCCTTTCTTGAAGGCAAATCTTCCACTGGCCGCCTTGGTATTGACATTCATGCCACCGCCGGCAAGGGTGATGTCGGCTTCTGCGGTAACTGGACCCTTGAAATATCCTGCAAGCTACCCGTAAGGGTTTATGAAGGAATGCCTATAGGCCAGCTTATTTATTTCCCGGTTGACGGCGAGGTAGCTGTAAAATATAATTCCAAAGCCAGTGCAAAATACAGTGGGCAGCCAAACCGGCCGGTCGAAAGCATGATGTGGAAAAATAAGTTTTAAGGGTATCATTTTCAATCTCCATTCTGATAAATTTTAGGGCATTTTTGCGCCTGACCCCTTACCTCCTCTCCCGCAGGAGAGGTAAGTAACCCGGGCTTACCGGGTATTAAATGATAATATAGTGGCCTGGTGTGAAAGTCTCTAAAGGCT
>JBDTLZ010000061.1:0-27791 GCA_039934515.1 Ginsengibacter sp. | reverse complement strand
GTTGGGAAAGAAGTACAGAAATTTACATCAATCTTTATAATGCATGATGCTTTGATAGAAAAAAGCGTTGCTTCCTTATCCAGCCCTTATTTAATGGTTAAGTTGCATGGAAGCCTTACAGGATGGTTTGCCTGGACTTCGGCAGGATGAATTATTTGATTGTTTGATTGTTTAATTGATTATCTGTAATTTGTATTTATTAATATAATCCTTAATTTTTTTCTTAATTTTTAACTCATAATTTGATATACTATGTGGATAAGCAAATCACTAATTGCAGTTATTCTGGGCGGTGGGGCGGGGTCCCGCCTGTATCCTCTTACAGCCAGCAGAAGCAAGCCTGCCGTTCCTATAGCAGGAAAATACAGGCTGGTGGATATCCCCATTTCAAACTGTATCAACTCCAACATAAACAGGATATTCGTTCTTACGCAGTACAATTCTGCTTCCCTGAACAAGCATATCAAAAACACTTACCAGTTCAGCGCTTTTAGCAGCGGCTTTGTAGATATCATGGCGGCAGAACAGACCCCCGATAATCCCCAATGGTTCCAGGGAACTGCCGATGCCGTACGGCAATGCCTCAGGCACCTGGAAAATAATGAATTTGATCATGTGCTCATCCTGTCGGGCGACCAGCTATACCAGATGGATTTTGCCAACATGTTTCGCACGCATGAAAAAAACGGCGCAGACATCACCATCGCCACCATCCCCGTTACAGAAAAAGAAGCTACGGAATTTGGTATTCTGAAATCAGATGATGAGCATAAGATAACTTCCTTTATAGAAAAACCTGGTTACGACAAACTACCCGCCTGGTTAAGCGATACCGGCCAGGTTATGCAGGGCATGGGCAGAAATTATCTTGCCTCAATGGGGATCTATCTTTTTAAAAGGGAAGTGTTGTTCGAACTCTTGCAAAACAGGAATAAAGCGGCTACTGATTTCGGTAAGGAAATTATTCCCACCTCTATAACAGATCATAAAGTATTTAGTTTCCAATACGACGGCTACTGGACCGATATAGGAAATATTTCTTCATTTTTTGAAGCCAATCTTGCATTGACCAAGGATATCCCGCCCTTTAACTTTTTTGATAATTCAAAAAAAGTATATACACGGTCAAGAATGCTCCCCCCGGCAAAGATCAGCGGTTCAAGCCTCAAGAACACACTTGCTGCTGATGGCTGCATCATACACGCTGAGAAAATTGAAACCTGTATCATAGGTATCAGGACAAGAATTGGCCATGGCACTACTGTAATCGATTGCTATCTCATGGGCAGTGATTATTATGAAACACTTGAAGAAATGGCGTATGACGGGGAACGTGGGCTTCCCAAGCTTGGCATAGGAGATAATTGTTTTATAAAAAATGCAATCATTGATAAGAATTGCCGGATAGGGAACAACGTTAGAATCAATGGCGGTAACCATCTTGGAGATTCCGATCATGCACTCTATACAGTCAAAGACGGTATAGTGGTTGTAAAGAAAGGAGCAATCGTGCCGGATGGGTTCAATCTCGGATAAAAATTTCGGCCGCTTGAGTTATTGTTGTATTTTTATCAATGTGTAATTAATACACAACCTAGCTTTATTACTAAACGATTGCTATGACTCCATCCGCCGGTATCAATAAACCGATATTGACCTTACGACAGGTTATTAATATGAGTGTTGGTTTTTTGGGCATCCAATTCGGCTTTGGATTGCAAAATGCCAATGTTAGCAGGATCTTTCAATCGTTGGGTGCAAAAATTGATGATATTCCCATATTGTGGATTGCGGCCCCCTTAACCGGTTTAATCATGCAGCCGGTCATAGGTCATCTGAGCGATAAAACATGGTCTCCGAAATGGGGAAGAAGAAGGCCTTTCTTTTTGATTGGTTCAGTACTGGCTTCGCTAGCCTTAATATTTTTTCCTAATGTATGGGCCTTATGGATGGCTGCCATCATGCTGTGGCTGCTGGATGCCTCTATAAATATTTCTATGGAACCCTTCCGGGCTTTTGTAGGAGATATGCTGCATGATGATCAGCGCACTTCGGGGTTTGCCATGCAAAGTTTTTTTATAGGTATCGGGGCGGTAATCTCGTCTGTTTTGCCTTATTTATTAACGCTCGCAGGTGTTGCCAATGAGGCGGCACCCGGGGTGATACCAGACTCTGTGAAATTCTCTTTTTATATAGGCGCCGCAGTATTTTTCCTTTCTGTTGCTTATACAGTTTTTACCACAAAAGAATATTCCCCTTCGGAATTGAAAAGTTTTGAGTCGATAGAACAGCAGCAGGTTGATCACACCATTATTACTACACCTGTAAGATCATTTTACAGGAAAGGTGTTGTGTGGTCAATTACCGGGCTTTTATTGACGGGGCTGCTTTATTATTATAACACATCGCATACAGGTGTGCCCCTGGAACAAGAACTGTATGTTTTAACGATGGGCATACTGGGTTTTGGAATCATACAACTGGTGGCTGGTTTATCCTGGGCAGGAAAAAAGAAAACCGGGTTGGTGGAAGTTGTAAATGATCTCTACAAAATGCCCGATACAATGAAGCAATTGGCAGTCGTTCAGTTTTTCACCTGGTTTGCCTTATTTGCCATGTGGATTTATGCAACACCTGGTTTAGCTCAAAACCTGGCCAATACTACAGATACTACATCAAAAGCATACAATGAAATCGGTAATTGGGTTGGTGTGCTCTTTGGTTTTTATAACGGGTTTTCTGCGCTTTTTGCTTTTTTACTACCGGTTATTGCAAAGAAAACCAGCAGGCCAACCACTCACCTGGTCTGCCTGCTGGCAGGGGGAATAGCTTTAATATCATTTTTCCTGGTAAAAGATAAATATATTCTTATTATCAGCATGGCCGGCATCGGACTTGCCTGGTCAAGTATTTTATCTATGCCATACGCTATGCTTACGGCGTCATTGCCTTCAAATAAAATGGGTGTTTACATGGGTATCTTTAACTTTTTCATTGTGATCCCCCAGATTTTGGCAGCAACGCTGCTGGGATTTTTTACCAGGCATATATTCCATGGCAATGCGATATACACCATTGTACTGGGTGGGTGTTTGATGATTGTTGCAGCGCTCTTAAACCTTCGGATCAAAGTAAAATAATACCTATGAAAATAATATTTTCATTTTTCATTTGTATGTTCTTTGCGATTATTTCTTTTGCACAACAAAACGAATACAAATGTTATCCATCAAATTGGTGGACGGGGATGAAGCTTAATAATATACAGGTGATGGTGCATGGCGAAAATATTGCCGATCATTTTCCAATGATAAAAATAGGGCCGGAAGGTAAGAAGCTGGCAACCGGTGTTTACCTGACTATGATCAGCAGGGTGGAAAATCCTAATTATATTTTTCTTGATCTACGGATCGATGCAACTGCAAAGGCTGGCAAATTTTCTTTTCCCTTTTTAAGAGATATAAGTTTGGACTACGAATTAAAATCCCGTCGCAATGGCAAAGGAAAAACGTTTGCGCAAGGAGTTACTTCGCGGGATTTTATTTACCTCATCTTGCCTGACCGCTTTAGTAATGGCGATCCAACGAATGACCGGGTTGCCGGCATGAGAGACCAAAGCCTGAACCGCGATACGGTCTTTAATCGTCATGGGGGCGATTTGCAGGGAATCACCAGCCATCTGAATTATATACAATCCCTGGGAGTAACCACTCTTTGGCTCAACCCTGTTATAGAAAATGATATGCCCGATAGAACCGAGCACGGCTATTCTTTTACGGATCATTATAAAATAGATCCCAGGATCGGGGGTGAAGCTGCTTATCATCGGCTTATAGATTCTGTTCATGAAAAAGGAATGAAAATTATCCAGGATGCAGTTTACAATCATGTGGGAAAATACCATTTTACAGTTATCGATATGCCGATGAAAGACTGGCTTCACCAATGGCCTACTTATACCAATACATCTTATAAAGACCAAACACTTTTCGATCCATACGTGAGCGAAACTGACAGGAAGAAAATGAGCGATGGATGGTTTACAACAGAGATGCCCGATCTTAACCAGCAAAACCCTTTTGTGGCTGATTTTCTAATTGAGCATGCCATTTGGACGGTAGAAGAATTTGGCATCGATGGTTGGCGGATAGATACGTATCCCTACAATGATCTTAACTTCATGAACCGTTGCAACAAGGCGCTTACAGATGAATATCCGCAAATAACGATGTTTGGTGAAACGTGGGTCCATGGCGTGCCCAACCAAAGCTATTTTGTACAAAATAATTATAGCATTCCTTTTAAAAGTAACCTGCAGGCATCGGCAGATTTTCAAACACTGTGGGCGCTCACAGATGCTATGACAAAAGATTTTGGCTGGACCGATGGTGTAAACAATTTATACACAACACTTGCCCAGGATTTTGTGTACAAAGATCCAACACGTAATGTAATTTTCTTTGACAACCATGACATCGCCCGTTTTTTTTCTGTTATCGGCGAAGATGTTGAAAAATATAAATCTTCCATTGCATGGCTTTTAACCTGCAGGGGCATCCCGCAATTATATTATGGAGATGAACTTGGCCTCACAGGCTTTACGTCTCCAAATGACGGTCATGTACGCCAGGATTTCCCGGGTGGCTGGCCTGGAGATTCTCTAAATAAATTTTCAATAGCGGGTCGCAATGCGCAGGAGGAAAACATATGGCGGTATATTGCAAAGCTTGCGGGTTTCCGCAAGGCCTCTTCAGCATTAACCACAGGTAAGATGATGCAATACGCGCCTGCCGGAGGTATTTATGTTTATTTCCGTTATGATAATTCCCAAACTGTCATGGTTGTTATGAACACAGCCAAAGAATCAAAAAATGTTTCCCCTAAAGATTATTTTGAAAGAACAGCCGGCTTTTCTAAAATGAAGAATGTTCTTTCAGGAGATATAACGGGTCTATATGATTTTTCTGTTACGGCCCGGGGAAGTGGCGTATATGAATTGTTGAAATAGCTGATAGGATCAGGTCCTGGATTTTTAATGGCATATTATATTCATAAACCTGCAGGTTATGAGCAAAGAAATATTCCTTGATAAATTTCACCGCAATGAACGGGTGGTTTTTTTAAGCGACGGCGTTTTCGCAATCGTCCTCACCTTGCTGGTGCTCGAGCTGCGCGTACCGCAGCTTGACGGCGACATTTCCGCTACAACCCTTTGGCATACGGTGCTTGCTATGAAGCATAACTTCCTCAGTTTTTTGTTAAGCTTTATGTTTATTTCCAGCCTCTGGTTTACACACAACCAGCTTTTTAAATTATTTGAGAAAGTAGATAACGTTATTCTGTGGCTCAACAATCTCCTGTTGCTGATGGTTTGTATCATTCCATTTCCAACAGCGCTGATCGGGCAATATTTTGACAACCCTGTGGGAATTATTATCCTCGGAAGTATCTGGGTTATTACGCCTTTAATAATTTTCTGGATGGCTACAAGGGCCTACCATCATAACTACCTCAGCAAGCATGTCGATCTTGTGCAGTTTCTTCATTTGCGGAAGATCGCTTTATTGTTCTCGCCATTATCAGCCATACCGTTATTGTTTGCCTGGTATTATCCCAGTGTGGCGTTTGGGTTTTATATGGCAAGAACTATATTTTCGATCATACTGGTGACGAGGGTAAAGGTTAAAATGAAACACGAAGCCAACACGAAGCAAAACATTGCTCCCTGATGTACGTCTGATAGTTCTGTACCTGTAACAAATGGTTCATTGATCGATATTGCATTTAAGAGAGGCGTTAGTAGCCTTTTAGCCGTTGCCCTTTGTTATGTATTCTGAAACGTATTTTAAGGAATTTTCGTACAAATGATTTGAATAATATCATCTACGCAACTTCGCGGTAAATATGGCAGTGTTGTTTGATTGCCGCCTTATAACAAAATTCCCCAGATAAATCTTTGTTTTTGTTGCTGTGATTCTCCAGGATTATCGCCGCCATCAAACCAATCCTTTGTACGTTCAGTTAACGTTGCATGCAAAGTTTTCATACTGTAACTTTTCTTTACTGAAACGGGTTTTATTGTAGCCTCATCTACACCATTCACGGCAACTTTTGTTGCGATCCAGGAGGTGAATAATCTTGGAATAGTGACACCCATTATCATCCCTGGTAATCCGTTGATAGAGCAAGGCCCTCCTGTTATTGTAATTTCATCAGTATAAAAAGCAAAAACATATACGCTGTCAAATATTTTTGCAACAGCTTTCCTGCAATTGAATCCGGCTATGACCCGGTTCTCATTGGGGATCAGCTTCCATTGCAAGGCTGGAATAGAATCTTCAACGTTAAAACCAGAACCCCATACGTTCTTTTGCATATCCAGCTTCCCGGTATTGTGGTCGAAGAACCAGACATTCTCTTCATCACTTTTCCTCAGCCATTCGGGCATTTTAGGACCAGCGTCCCAATGATCAAACTTATAAACACTCTTATTACCTGCAAAAGTAAAAGTATAGTAAGCTGTTTTAAACTGTGGCAGATTTTCTTTAAGCATTTCGTCAAACATGCCGTTGCCCATAGTTTTTTTAATATTCGCTTTCATCTCGTATTCAATCGTTGCCTTGTTTATGAATTGCTGTGCATGAATGTGTACCGTTAAAAATAAACATGTTGTAAACAATAATATGTTGAGTTTCATCTTCATTTTTTTAAAGTCCTATTTAGCAGCTTTAGGCGCGTTGTTTTTAAAGTCCCAGGTGAACCCTATAAAGAAATATCTCTTTAACCTGTCGTTAGTGACTACAGAATAAGTATTGCTATAAAAATCTCTTTCGACTCCAATATTCTGGTTCAGGAGATCATGAACCGAAAAGTAGGCTGTGAACTCATTGTTATTAAAAGTACGCTGTAATCTCGCATTCCAAAGATGGTTGTTCAGGTTCTGAGCAAACTGTACGGTTTTCTGACGGGCATAAAACTGGTAGTCGGAAATAACCGACCATACCTTTTTTACATATAACGTTCCGCTAAGCCTGAGGATGTTGGTATAATAATGAATTTTAGTATTGTTTTGGGATGTCGAATTGCTGTTATATGAATATTCATCCTGAACGGAAATATCATATTTTTTTTCTTTTGATTTTGACATCCATATATTGATTCCCGTGGTAAAAGTCCTTGAAAAGCTCTTCTGGCTGTTTATCACGTCAGCGTATTTATTATAACTGAAAGAGGGGCCTAAATTTACCCTGGCGTCTATCTTTTTTAATTTAAATCCCAGGCCGCTCCCCAGGTTCATTGATATATTCCCGTTGGTATTTATCGGTTGTGTAATTGTTTTACCGGAATCAACATTGATAATGCGGTTGTTGGTTATTGAATTACTGGTTACACTTACATTAAAAGATTGATAAGTAAATAAGTCTTTGACAAAATTATAGCTGTTGTGTGATATATTAAATGAGTTGTTAAAAGAAGGCTTCAGATTTGGATTGCCGATGTATTGATCAAAATAATCGTTGTTATTTCTCAAAGGCTGTAACTGGTTAATGGTTGGTTGTTGCGAGTTGCCATTATAATTGAAGCGTATGGTGCGATTGGCTTTGTAAGTGTACGTCAGGTTTGCTGCGGGATAGAAGTTGACATAGTTTCTTAAATAACCTTTGTTAAAAGTAAGGTCTTCCAGGTCAAAGTTTGTAAAGCCAAAGCCTGAACCTACATTGAACTTTATTTTCTTATTGGTAAAATTTATTTTGGCGGATGGGATATTCTGTAAAATATTTTGTTTAAACTGGTTGGATAAAGAATCAATAACAAAATCATATTTGTTCGAAACCATAGAGTAATTATAGGTCAACTGGTTGTTTGTCCCATAATTGTACGACAGTTGGTAACCAAGTTCCATAGAATATTTTTTGCTGAGCGGTTCGGTGTACAGTATTCTGACAGATAGATTTTTACTGGACATATCATAGTCCTTCATTTGATCTAAATTCTGGCTGCCCGTGGGGTTGCCTTCAAAATATGCCTGGTTAAACGATTTGAGATAGCTTGTTCCCTGTGAGTTGAGTGTGTTCCAATCTGTGGTAACAGTTAAGGTTCTTCTCCCTTTAGCGAATTTATGTTTGAAAACTATACTCCCCGACAAGGCATTCTTATCGCTGTTTGTTTGCAATAACCGCGTACTGGTATTTTTAAGTGTCCCGGTATTACCTGTACTTATTGCAGACCTGTCCTCATCACTTTCGGTGTGATAAAAATTGGCATTAGCAGTAAATTTCAGGCTATTCATGGAATCAAGTTTTACATCATAGATTATCCTGTTCTTAAAGTTGTGCCTGGTTACGTTATTTACTTCATCTGAATTTTCATCCAATACCGAATCCCCTAATTGTGTTTCGGTGAAAGTTTTCCTGTGATTGGTATAGTCCTGGCTATTATATTTTGGCGAAAAATTAAATGTTTGCTTGTCATTCCATTTATTACTGTATTGTACCCCCGCATTTATGTTCGTTATATACCCGTTTTGAGGATCTACATACGGTTCATCATCTGCTGTATTGCCGCGCCACATAAACATAACTCCGCCATCATCATCCATTGAGAGTGACATATTATCTTCCACGCCGCCATATTTTTGTTCATCCTGCCAGTTTAATCCATCTTGCCCTGTATTGCCATTTAACAGAAATGCTGAAAATTTTCTTTTCCCTTTGAAAGAACTTATTAGTAAATTGTCATTGTACCTGTTATCGATGTGTTGTTGCGGGCCGGCTGCAAAATCTATCTTGCCAAAATAACCGGTTTTTTTGTCATCCTTAAGTTTGAGGTTAATGGTCTTCTGCGTTTTGCCATCATCTATTCCTGTAAATTCAGCCTGTTCGCTCTTTTTATCAAAAACCTGTACTTCCTTTACCGCGTCAGCTCTTAGATTTTTAACAGCCATTCCCGGATCATCGCCAAAAAATTCTTCCCCATCCACCAATACTTTCTCGACAGTTTCCCCCATCGCCTTTATCTTACCATCTTTGTCAACCTGTATCCCGGGTAATTTTTTGAGGAGTTCTTCAACATTTGCATTTGCACTTACTTTAAAACTGTCGGCTGTATAAATAGTAGTATCCCCTTTTATTTTTAATGGGCTTCCGCTTTTCACGATTACCTCCTGTAACAATTTTGCTTTTGATATAAGCGCATAAGGTGGAAAATCAACATCACTTTTTATTTGAACATCCTCGAGCACATCAGCATAATAGGGGTGAGTGGTCATTAAAATATAGTTCCCTGGCATTACATTTTGGATGATGTATTTACCATCTGCATCACTGCGTGTGAATTTATAAAGTATGGAATCTTTTGGAACTAGTAAGGCAATTACTGCATTTTTTACCGGTTTTTTTTCATTGAGATCACTTACCGATCCTGTAACCTTTGCCAATTGAGCAAAAGATGCAAGAGAAAAAACAAGTATAGCTGTAACAAGAATTGTGATTTTTTTCATTAAGCCTCTGGTTTTTGCAGCAGCAGTTACTATATTTCAAAAGTGATTAATTTAATTATCAAAACTTAAACACTATTCTTAAATTTACGTTAAAGGAAAACGCATATTAATAAGATCAACAAATAAACACATTCCATAACATGGCAATAAAAAAATCAGACTCAGCAACAAAATCTTCAGCGAAACATAACGAGAAATTGCCAAAATATGAAGAAGCAAACTTTGTAGACAGCACAAAGCCTGTTTGGAATTATTCGTTATTCACCAACGAGGACCTTGAAAATTTCAGGAATGGAACGCATTATAGCCTGTACAAATTATTTGGCTCACATTCCATTACTGTTTTGGACACGAAGGGGTATTACTTTTCTGTGTGGGCGCCTAACGCCACGATGGTAAGTGTTGTAGGAGCATTTAATGATTGGGACGAAAGCGCTCACTCATTATTTGTGCGGCTGGAAAGTTCCGGGATATGGGAGGGTTTCATACCAGATATAGAAGAATACGCATCTTATAAATTTTATATCGAGGGATATGACGGCGCAAAATTATACAAAGGTGACCCCTATGCAAATCATTGGGAACTGCGGCCGGGTACCGCTTCAAAAACGGTTGGCCTTGAACATAAATGGGATGATGATGATTGGATGAAGAAACGGGGCAAAAAAAATAGTCTCAATGCTCCCTGGAGTGTATATGAGGTTCATTTGGCAAGTTGGATGAGGCCGTACCCCTACACTGAAGATGCATTGAACTCCTACCATGAAACAACTAAACTACTTGTGCCATACGTTAAAAAAATGGGATTTACACACGTAGAATTTATGCCTGTAATGGAGTACCCATTTGATGGTAGCTGGGGTTACCAGGGAACGGGTTATTTTGCGCCAACCTCACGGTTTGGCATACCTGAAGATTTTATGGAGATGATTGAGGCTTTCCATCGCGAAGATATAGGTGTAATACTCGATTGGGTGCCGTCACATTTTCCTTATGATGCCCATGGCCTTTTCATGTTCGATGGCACACATACGTATGAGTATGCAGATATGAGAAAAGGATATCATCCGGATTGGAATTCTTACATTTTTAATTACAAGAGGGGTGAAGTGCGGTCATTCCTTATTAGCAGTGCCCGGTTTTGGTTTGATAAATTCCATATCGATGGCATAAGGGTCGATGCCGTAAGTTCCATGTTGCGGCTTGATTATTCAAGGGAAGAAGGGGAATGGGAACCAAATGAATTTGGTGGCAACGGAAATCTTGAGGCCATCGCTTTTGTTAAAAACCTGAATGAAATGGTGTACCGGGACTTTCCGGATGTGCAAATGATTGCAGAAGAATCTACAGACTGGCCTGGTATTACAGGCCTTACCATCAATGACGGCCTGGGGTTTGGAATGAAATGGATGATGGGCTGGATGCATGATACTATCGATTATTTTAAAACAGACCCGCTTTACCGGAAAGATCAGCAGAATAAGTTTACGTTTAGCATGATGTATTATTATGATGAGAATTTTATGTTGCCATTAAGCCATGATGAAGTGGTACATGGAAAGTCTCCAATGATCTATAAAATGCCCGGCGATGAGTGGCAAAAGTTTGCTAACCTGAGGCTGTTATATACTTATATGTACACACATCCCGGTGGTAAGCTTCTTTTCATGGGTAATGAATTCGGACAAACAACTGAATGGAATTTCAGCACGGAACTTGACTGGCATCTTTTGGTACATGAACCGCATCAGAAAATGCAGGATTGCGTTGGTGAACTCAATACACTTTACACATCAAATCCCGCACTTTTTGAGTTACAGTTTGATCAAAAAGGTTTTGAGTGGATAGACCTCAATCATCGCGATGAGTCAGTTATAGTGTACGCCAGGAAAGGCAATAAGAGTAAAGATGACATACTGGTAATTTTTAATATGACTCCCGTAAGGCGGGATAATTGGAAAATAAGTGCCTATGGCAAAAAAGAATGGGAAATAATATTTAACAGTGATGCAAAGCGATTTTGGGGCAGTGGCGACCTTGATGAACAGGAAATTACTACTACTGTAGTGGATAAAAAAAGCAAATTATATGAAATAAACCTGCACCTGCCGTCGTTAGGAGCAATAGTACTTAGATAGTACTGATTTATCCCGGTGGTATTACTGGTATATAATTTGCAAACGTACAACTATGAAAACCCTCATCCTCACAGCATTCTCATGTCTTTTTACCTGTCTCACTTTTGCTCAAAATATTGATAGCGCAGGTTTCTATTATAAAAAAGGTATTGAAGGAAAAGATGCACGGCTTTATGCTGTGGCAGGAAGGAATTTTGATAAGGCTATTCAGTTTAACCAAAATTATACGGAAGCCTATATCGAAAATGGCAAGGTAAACCTGGAAATGCGGAAAGTTGATGCTGCCATGGGAAATTTTACAAAAGCATACCAGCTTCAGCCAGCCAATAATGACGTGGTTAAAGAATTATCATCCCTCTATTTTAATAACCGCCAATTTCAAAAAGCCATAGATCTGGCCCAAAAATGTACTACCTGCCCGGATGCAGAACGCATCATAGGAATGAGCTACTATAATCTTGAGGATTACGGAAAAGCTGTAACGCTGTTGCAGAAGGCAATAGCAAAAAATGACAAAGATGCTGAAGCAACTTATACTTTAGGCCGCACTTACCTCGAACTGGAAAATGAAAAAAGCGCTATTCCGCAATTTCAAAAAGCGATAGCAGCAGATCCAACCAGGAATGTATGGATGTATGAACTCGGGCTTATTTATTATAGCCAGGAAGATTATCAAAGCGCCTTAAAATATATCAATATGGCGGGTGATGCGGGTTATAATAGAACAAATGATTTCTATGAAAATTTGGGTTTTGCACAATTGTATACCGGCGATACACAAAACGGTATTAAAACATTAAACGAAATCCTGGAGCGCAAACCAAATAATAAAGAATTACTTACCAACATGGCCCAGGCAATGTATACTACAAAACATTACGACGAGGCCATATCATACTATGAGAAATTGCTCACATTAAATCCCAAAGATGCCAACTCATTATACATGGCTGGTATGACCTTTCAAAAAAAGGGGGATAAAGAAAAAGGGCAAAAAATATGTGACAAAGCAATTGAGATGGACCCATCTCTGGCATCACATCGCCAGAAGCAAGAGCTGCCGATGTAATTATTTTTTAATGGACTTACTTCGATTATTTAGGTCACATAGCCAAAATATTTTATTTCACGGTGCCCGGGTACTTCTTGTGTTCCTGCAAATAACAGCTATATTTTAACAGGTTTAGTCAACCTGCCGGTTGTTTTTACTACACTGATAATTAAGGAGTTTCCCTGTTGACAGGGGGTAGAACAATAAGTAACTTTATCGTTGCTTTAACCTGATTACTAACTAATTGCTACCTATGAAAAAATGCTACCTGATTCTTTTTTTTATCATACCGGCTCTTTTTCCACTTCAAAAAACATTGGCTCAATGTATGTGCACAGGCGGCGTTATACCTGATTCCGTTGCTTATGAGCAATATTTTGATTCCATAATTGCCACAAATACCGTAATTACCTTTCCCCAGTTTGATGATTCAATCGGGGCATTGAAGTGTATGAAACTCAGCGATACAGTAACGACCGTTGTAGGCTATAATTTGAAAAACGACCTCGGTTATAATGAAGATTATATATTTGAAACCTACAGGCGATCACAATTTACAGGTCCGGGGGGATTTTTCAGTTCTATGACTTCGACACCAAAAGATTATGGCCCTTTTACATTGATGCCAAAAGATTCTGTTGGAGATAACATCGATATAGGTCCTGATACTACATTTGACAAGAGTTATCATGAACAATATGCTTCACCCAATGCGGCATTTTACGGTACCGGCACGGTGAACTTCAATTACCTTACCACCAGCACCTTTACCATATTAACAGGGAGTGATAATGCAATTTTTAAACTCAGGGCCTACACAAGATTATTTGTTCGGCTAGCTTATTATTGGTGCCCTTACGCGGTTCTTGCGACAAACCTTACCGGTTTCGATGTATCTCTGAAAAATAATGACATCCTCATAAAATGGCAGGTACAGGACCGCGAGCCACTGGATAAATATGAAATTGAAGTAAGTAAAGAAGGAAAAGTATTTACGAATGAAGGCGAGGGTAAGTTTATGATGTCTGGTATTGTTGCGAAGTATGAGTCATTGTATAACTTGAGTCAGAATTTTACCGGGAAATTATTTTTCAGGATAAAGCAAACCAAATATTCAGGCGGGATTTCATATTCCGCAGTCCGCAGCGTAGCTGTTAATGGAAGCCCTGTTGCGACAGGCTATTCTCTCTATCCAAACCCGTCGGTGAGAGGTGTCAACCTTCAATTCATAAAGGCAACCGGTGGGAGTTACCTGGTGAAATTACTTAACAGCACCGGCCAGGCACTATTTCAAAAAAAGTACACAGTCAGCACAAATGGGGTTATCAATATCGAATGGCCAAAGAAGCCAGCCCCGGGCATTTACTATTTAAAAGTGAAAGATTTAAAAACCAATCGTGAAGAAACTGCAAAGTTGCAGGTCATGTAATAATAATGGTAGGATTGTTCAGTTGAAAGAGGTTGCATATTAATTTATGCAGCCTCTTGTTTTGCAGGCGCTATGGTTGACATTTTTATTCGGTCCGGGCGTTTTTAATAAAAATTGATTCGATGTTTTTCCTTGTCGATACGGCCTTATAAAATTCCTCAAGATATTCCTTCATACCCCTACGGCATTTTGTACTGCATAATTCAAAGTGATCAATATAATACATAATGTTTTCTTTCTTTTCTGTGAAAATACCAATAACGGCCTGTAATTCATCAAGGGTTCGCGGGAAGCCACGGTAAAGCCTTTCACGTACTGAGGCCATTCCAAGGTCTTCAGGTGTTGACGCATAGCCTGCATTTACAAGGCCACAAAAATCAAAATCATAAGGTATAGGATAAGGGCTCGCAAGGGTGTCATTTTTTGGCGCCAGGAGTTTTATATTATGGCATTTGAAAATTGACCAGTCAACATTGCCGACCATATACTGAAACAAATTCACAAATGTCACCTGCTCCCTGTTGGCCATTGACGTCACTAAATTCATGTTGTTGATTTCAACACAATTATTTCTTTCCGCCAGGTCATTCACATCCTCAATAAAAAAACCATATTGGGAATAAGACTTTACTTTTTCTCTGCTGTCATTAAAATTAAGGTGCAACAACCTTACGCGAAAACTCTTATTAGAAAGGATGTTTTGAATTTTATACACGAGGTATTCTTTTAATAATAATTCATCGTACATATTGCCGTTTTCGCAGCCTCCTACAAGTTTTAGCCTGTCAAGGGGTGAGAGTTTTGGTGAAGAAACATTTTTAAAATTCAACATCAATGAAGCGAGGTTGCAATTATTTTTTCTAAAATGGCCTCTTGGCTTTACACGGATGTCTTCACTTATCACTGACGTGTCAGAGAAACGCATACTGATTTTTGCGGGTTGGTAAACAGGGGTTGTCTTATCATTCCTTAATTTTTTTATATCAGTGGTGAAGGTTACTTCGATTGGTGTATCATCCAAAAAAAACAATTGCCTGTTGACCGGAGATTGCTGGCTAAAAATCAAGCAATGATGCAAAATCAACGATAAAATCAGGGCGCTCTTTTTTTTCATTCACAAATATTTTATTTTATAAAGACCAGTGAATATTGAAAATTAAAGAACTATATATTCTTTACAAATTTTTTTTTAATAATTTTCCTGATTTCTTTTTCCAGGTATTCCAGGTAAAAATCTGTGATACAGTAACAGGTATAATTGTAAAAATCTGATGAGTTGAATTTCGGTTTGGTAGCAGTCGCTTCTTAGTTCATCATCAGCACATTCACACTTCGTTGTAAGATATTAAAAGCGATTTCAGCCATCAGGTTTTCTTTATCGAGTGTAGGGTTTACTTCCGTAATTTCAAAGCAGCATATTTTCCTGTTCTGCATAAATTTACTTACCAGGTCTTCGGCCTCCCTTTCCCTCAGCCCATTGGTTACAGGTGTACCGGTGCCTTTTGTGATGGATGAATCAAGAGAATCAACATCGAAGCTTACATAGATGTCGGTACATTCAGTTAAGAAACGCAAGGCCGCTTTTACAACATTTTCAGGGCCTTTCCGGCGAAGCTCTGCCGTAGTGATAACATACATCCCATACTTGTCGATCAAATGTTTTTCTTCCTTCTCATAATCCCTCAGAGAGATTAAAACGATGTCTTCGGGTAACACTTTTGGAGATACTTTTCCAAATTGCTTGAGTTGCTCCCATTGTTTTTTAGTCTTTTCATCTATATCATGCACTTTGCTTTCTTCATTGTCTTCTGCAATAGATGCAGAGAGCGGCATGCCATGCATATTCCCCGAAGGTGTTGTGTATGGTGTGTGCATATCGGCGTGTGCGTCAATCCATATGATGCCAAGACGGCTACCAGGTTTTGCCGCTTTAATACCCGCTATGGTACCACCTGCGGTGCTGTGATCGCCGCTTAATACTACGGGGAAAAAATTATTCTTAATAGTTTCGGTTACAGCTTTTGATACCCTTTCGTACATGGTCAATACGCCATTTATTCTTTTAGCGTAAGGTGATGATATCGGTTCAAAAAGTAAATTATTTTCCGTCTCAATTTTTTCTGAAGGGAAATGAACAAAGAAGTTGCTCATAAAGTCAAGGGCAGCAATCTTTATTGCATCGATACCCAGGCTGGCACCCCTTGTGCCGGCCCCGATCTCGCTGGGAACCTCTATTATCTTTATATTCTTCATATATCATTATTTACCCATCAAAGTTGCAGGGCAAATTAACTTAAAAGATTTACGGCGGTTTTGTAAATGTAAAGCTTTCCCCAGGAACCGCTGTTTGTGAGGTACAAAAACCCACCATCAGTAAGTGGTAAAAGGTACACGCTCTAATAGCGGGCAATCATCGTACTATTAAAAAAGCCAATAGAGATTTACAAATGAATTGCGATAATTGGCACGTGGCTGTGATAAGCGAGTTTCTTGGTATGGCTTGTCTTAAACAGCTGGCTTAAAAAACCATGTTTTCTTGGAACAGTAATAATGGCGTCAATATCCTTTACTTCCACAAACCTGTTAATGCCATCTAAAAAATCATAGGCTCTCAAAAAAGAAAACTCAGGATTATAATTGCTGAGTTTATCTTCCATAGCAACTCTTTCAATTTTAAATTCTTCGGTTAATTCGATATAATGCTCACTATCCACATTGAGGATGTTAAGGTTTGGTTTGAAAATGTCAAGTATTCTTTTAAGAGAATTAAATGGAGTTGTGCGCGCCACATCCTTGAAATCGGAAGTAAACAGAACATTTTTCAGGCCTTTAAATTCAGCTTTTGGCGGGACAATCATAACCGGGGTGCTTATATGCCTTATCACATTGAGGGTATTCGTTCCCATAAAAACCTGCTTAATCCTCGAGCTACCGGTAATTCCCATAATCACTAAGTCAATGTGATTGCTCACCACATATTTATCAAGGCTTTCAACAAATGAGCCTTCTTCAGAATCAACAGTAATATTTTGTGACTCCGATGCATCCAGCTTTCGCTGCAATTTTTTTAATTCACGTTCCGTCACATCCTTGCGCGATCCTTTTTCTTTATCGGTTAATGACGCAAAGCTTATATGACTATACACATTATAAAGGATTATGTCAACACCCGGCATTTCTTTCGTAAGTGCAACAGCATATTCGGCCGCGTTCACCGAAGTTGCAGAAAAATCAATAGGAACAAGGAATGTTTTCATGTTATTTTTTTTGCAAATGTAGATAAAATCACATGCACAAAAAATCTGAATATCTGGCGGGTCCTAAAAATCTGTGAAAAAGGTGTGTATAAGTATGAAACGCAATTCGTGCCGGGAGATATTTCTTTATAACATAACCGATATATTTGCCTGCCTGCCCATAGACTGTTCCATGCGGGCATCTAAAAAAAGAAACTGTGAGATTAAAGAGCCTTGAAATAAAGGGTTTTAAAAGTTTTGCCGACAAAACTATCCTCAACTTTGATGAAGGAATCACCGGCGTAATTGGCCCTAATGGTTGCGGTAAAAGTAATATTGTAGATAGCATTCGGTGGGTTATCGGCGAACAAAAAATAAGCCAGCTGAGAAGCGAAAACCTCGAAAGTCTTGTTTTTAATGGCTCCAGGACACGTAGTGCCAGCGGCCTGGCCGAAGTGAGCCTCACGTTTGAGAATACACGCAATTTACTGCCTACCGAATTTAATACCGTAACCATCACCCGTAAGTATTATAAGAATGGCGATAGTGAATACCGGCTTAATGATGTAACCTGCAGGTTAAAGGATATTCATAATTTATTTATGGATACGGGCGTAAGTACCGACAGCTATGCCATTATTGAGTTGGGGATGGTTGATGACATTATTAAAGATAAAGAAAACAGCCGCCGCAGGATGCTTGAGCAGGCCGCCGGAATTTCTATTTATAAAACCCGCAAGCGCGAGGCAAAATTGAAACTGGATGCAACAGAACAGGATCTTGCCCGTATCGAGGATTTACTTTTCGAAATCAACAACCAGTTAAAAACTACAGAAAGCCAGGCCAGGAAAGCTGAGAAATATCTTGAAATTAAAAAAGAATATCGTGAGGTGAGCATCGAGCTTGCGAAGGCCGCGCTTGAAGGTTTCAATATTACCTGGAAAGAGCTCAATGAGCAGCAAAAAAATGAAACCGACAAAAAAACCCAGCTTGAGGCAACTATTGCGACCGGTGAAGCTGCTATAGAAAAAGAGAAAGCCGATTTTATTGAAAAAGAAAAGGCCCTTCAGCAGCAGCAGCATGTATTTAATGAACTGAATAATACTACCAGGGAAAAGGAAAGTGAAAAGAATTTAAGCATGCAGCGGTTGCAGTATTTAAAAGAACGGGAAGCCGGTTTAAAGAATTTTTTACAGAAGGCGGAAGGTCAATTAAGAGGTATTGAAGAAAGTATAGGTTTTACCAAACAACAAATAGGCGATGAAGAGAATAAGCTAAACGTTCAAAAAGGCCACCTTGAATCGTTGAAACAAAATACCGAAGACAAGAGAAAAATTTTCGATGAAAAAAGACTAGCCGCCGACAGTATGCGCCAGCAACAGATGGGCTTGCAGCGCAGTTATTTCGAAGCAGAAAAAAACGTAGCTGTCGCAGACACCTCCATCCACAACCTCGAGCGCAGCATAGGTCAGATAGAAGAAGAGCAGAGCCAGCGTAAAGAAATACTGGGGAAGCTTGAAATAGAAAAACAAAATATTGAAAAAGAGCTTGAAGAGAAAAAATCTACGCTTGAACAACTCAAGCAACACAATACTTTTACAAAGGAACAGATACTAGAGACGCAGGCGCTGCTGGAAAAATTGCGAAGCGGGCTTGCCGAAGAAAACCGGGCTCTCGACTCCAGGCAAAATGAGCATGACCTTCTTAAGAGCCTCATTGATACAATGGAAGGATATCCTGAAAGTGTAAAGTTCCTGCACAATAACAAGTCCTGGAACTTTACGGCCCCCTTGCTTTCAGACATTATTTATGTAAAAGAAGAATACCGTACAGCCGTGGAAAATGTACTTGAGCCATACCTTAATTATTATGTTGTCAATGACCTCACAGAAGGCCTTACCGCTGTGCACCTGCTTGACGATAATAAAAAAGGAAAAGCTAATTTCTTCTTGTTGGATAAATTGAATACGTTCGAAAACACACCGGAAGAGGTTTTTGAAGGCACTATACCGGCACTATCAGTTGTTGAAATTGATGAAAAATACAAGCACCTTGCCGGCTATTTGCTAGGCAATGTTTTCATTGCAGAAAATGAAGACGCATTGCAAAACAGCAATGGCCATATTATCCTGGAAAAACATGGGAAGTACGTTAAAGGTAGTTACTCACTCACCGGCGGAAGTGTCGGATTGTTTGAAGGAAAGAAAATAGGCCGTACAAAAAACCTGGAAAAACTTGCGATGACGATAGCTGCCCAAAAAGATAAAGTCGATGGTTTAAAAACGATAATTACACAGCGTTCCAATGAAGTAATTGCATTTAATGAGCAACTGAAGGAAAATACCATACAACAAACACAACAGAATATAAATGAATTAATTAACTCATCATTTTCTGTACAAAATAGAACCGAGAACACCAATCATCAACAATCGGTAGCTGCGAATCGTTTGAAGGAATTAGGAGACCAGCTGGAGCAGAATCACGCAGCCATAAATGATTCCCGTGTATTGTTGGAATCATTGAATATAGAAGTAAGAGAACTCGAAAGTAAGATAGGTATTGCAGGTGATGAATTCATGAATGCCGAGAACGAATTCAATTCGGTGAACGGACTTTATAACGAAAATAACCTCTTGCTGGCAAGACAGCAAAGTAAGGTAAATGCCCTTCACCAGGAACTTGAATTTAAAACCAACCAGTTTACAGATCTAAACACGCAAAGTGAAAGCAGTGCATTGCAAATGAAAGATGCCGCTGCAGATATTGCGGCTACAAACGACAACCTTGCCGAAGTTGAAGAAGCAGTGATCGCATTATTGAAAAAGAAAAATGATGAAGAAAAAATATTGAACGAAGCAGACCAGGCGTATTATAATTTAAGAAATGAGCTTAATGAAAAGGAAAGTGAATTGCGCCACAAGCATAAAGCAAAAGAACAAACCGATCATTTGCTCAATGAAATAAAAGACAAGCTCAATGAATTAAAGCTTCGGCTTGCGGGTATGAAAGAACGCCTTAGTGTAGAGTTCAAGGTAGACCTCGATGCAATTCTTGATGAAGAAAGAATTACGGAAACTTCGCTGGAAGATCTCCAGGAAAAAAGCGACCGAATGAGAAAGCGTCTCGAGAATATGGGTGAAATAAATCCGACTGCAATAGAAGCTTATGTTGAAATGAAAAAACGTTATGAATTTATTGTTGAGCAAAAAAATGACCTGGTTACCGCGAAGCAATCACTCATGCAAACCATCCAGGAAGTGGAAATCACGGCAAACCGTATGTTCCTGGAAACCTTCAATAAAGTAAGAGAGAATTTCCAGAATGTTTTTAAAGCATTGTTCACCGATGACGACACGGCAGATATGGTGTTGGAAAATCCTGAAAATCTTGCCGAAACAGGAATCGATATCATTGCAAAACCCAAAGGGAAGCGGCCTACCAGCATCAACCAGTTAAGCGGTGGAGAAAAAACATTAACGGCTACCGCGCTGTTATTTGCCATCTATCTCATTAAGCCAGCTCCGTTTTGTATTCTCGATGAAGTAGATGCACCACTTGATGATGCCAATATTGGCAAGTTCACTCAAATGATACGGAAGTTTAGTAAGGAATCACAATTCATTATTGTGACCCATAATAAAATGACAATGGCAACAGTGGATGTGATCTATGGGGTTACGATGCAGGAAGCCGGTGTAAGTAAATTGGTTCCGGTAGACTTCAGGGGGCTGGAACATCAATTTGCTAATTAATTTTGACGCTCTGCTGTCATTAGCAACATTTTTAATATCCTGGTGCAGATGGTCTTTAAAGTTTACGCGTGGTTTCCTGATTTTACCTGTCAAAATCCGGATAATCTGCCAACAGTACCTTTTCCGCCCGCGAGGAAAACGCTTTTTCCATTTTTTGCTTTCCTGCATACATTAAAACTATTTGTTGAAATCCACTTCCAGGTATTGCCATCGTCATTGGAAACATCAACGCCGTTAAGGCCGCAGGAAATCCATTGTTTTTTATCAATATATTCTATACAGCTTCTATAGCCATTTGGTGGAGTGAAGGGATATTGCCAGGTATTGCCACCATCAGTTGTTAGTACACAATTCTTATAAGATGAATCAGGCTTATTGAAATCACCCCCAACAACAATAAATATTTTTTTATTTTTAACAGCAATTGAATTGGCCCCGGTTGATTCTTTCCCTTGTAAAACCGGCAGGCCAATTTTTCGATCTTTTATAAAAAGCCTCGAATGCAACCCCCCGGTGACAAAACATGCGGCGTCATTGCCAAACTTCCTGATATTGGTTCCACTCGCAGCAAAACAGGCTTCGCCGCTATCTGCGGAAGGATAATTTTTTTTTGGAATATTTTGCCAGGTGTCTCCTCCGTTAAAAGTTCTGGCAATAAAAAATTTTCCGTCAATAGGATCACCAATAACGATACCGCTTTGTTCGTTCCAGAATTCCATAGCATCGAGAAACATTCCTCTTTTTTTATTTTCGTAAACTTTTTTCCAGTTTGTGCCTCCATCGATGGTTCTTAAAATATATGCAGGGGTGTCAACGCCCATGATGACAGCTATGGATTCATTAAAGGCTTCGATATCACGAAAGTCTGTTTTTTCATAACCCTTTACCTGCGTCCAGGTCCAGGTATTGCCGCTGTCGATCGATTTACCTACCATGCCATTGCCGCCACTTGTCCATATCACGCGATCCGTAACCACACTTAACCCACGTATGGAGGTGTTCTTACCTGTAGTTAAGATTTTGACTTCCTGCGCATAAATCTTTGCACAAATCAACATAGAAATAAGCAAGATTTTTTTCATAACTCCAGGGAAATTTTTACCGGGAAATTAAAATCTCCCGTCCAGATAAAATTAATCAAAGATGCCCAATGTTTCCTGCCGTAAAAGTGAGTTTCGAATAAACGGAACTGAGTTACCATCTACGGGCTGCCCCTAAACAGCTCTAAACTTTCTAAACCAACCTTCCTAAACCAACCTTCCTAAACCTTCTTAAAACCTCCTAAACCTTCCAAAGCCTTCCTAAACCTTCTTAAAACCTCCTAAACCTTCCAAAGCCTTCCTAAACCCTCCTAAACCGCTCCAAACCATTCCAACCCCTAACCCCTAACTATTTAATACTTTTGAGTATGAGTTATAATTATTTGCCGCTTGATAAGAGTGTTCTTACGTTTCAGCAGGTGAAGAACCTGATAAAATACAAACAACTTGTATCCATTACGTTTGCTGCCCATGAAGCCATTTTAAAATGCAGGACATACCTTGATAAAAAACTGGCCGGATCAGACGAACTTTTCTATGGTATCAATACCGGTTTTGGGTTCTTACAAAATGTGCAGATTGATAAAAATCAGTTGCGCACGTTACAGAGCAATTTGTTGCTATCACATGCATGTGGAATGGGGGAAGAAGTTCCTGATGTGATCGTAAAACTAATGATCATGCTCAAAATAAAATCTTTGAGCTATGGATATTCAGGTATTGGTATTGATGTGGTGAAGCGTTTAATGGAAATGTATAATAATGATGTGTTACCTGTAATCTATACACAAGGTTCTCTGGGAGCATCCGGAGATCTTGCACCCCTGAGCCACATGTGCCTGCCGTTGATAGGATTGGGAGAAGTAAGGGTTGACGGGAAAAAAGTCACTGCAGCAAAGGGCCTGGCAAAATTTGGGTGGCAGCCGGTTGATCTCCAGAGTAAAGAAGGCCTGGCACTTATAAATGGTACGCAGTTTATGAGCGCTTATGGAATGAGCTCACTGGTAAATTGTGAGCGGTTATTGAAATGGGCCAATGTCATTGCCGCTATATCCTTTGAAGCATTTCAATGCAACAGGGATTCACTCAATGAAAGATTGCATTCCATAAGAGATCATGCGGGCCAGGTTTCCGTTGCTACTGAAATGAGGTCATTGCTTGCCGGAAGCGAAATTAATAAGGGGCAGAAATCTGAAGTTCAGGATCCGTATTCATTCAGGTGCATACCACAGGTGCATGGCGCTACAAAGGAAACATTTGATTTTGTTCTTAATACTTTTTTGAAAGAGATCAATTCGGTAACTGATAATCCAAATATCTTTCCCGATGATGACCTCATTTTAAGCGGCGGTAATTTTCACGGGCAGGCGTTGGCGTTAGCTTTGGATTACCTGGCGATCGCAATGAGCGAACTTGCGAATATCTCAGAAAGGCGTACCTACCAATTGCTCAGTGGACAAAGGGGGTTTCCTCTATTTTTGGTAAAAAGTCCGGGCCTCAACTCGGGGCTCATGATCCCACAATATACTGCTGCCGGTATTGTGAGTGAGAACAAGCAATTGTGTACACCAGCTTCTGTCGACTCCATATCTTCATCCAACAACCAGGAAGATCATGTAAGCATGGGCGCCAATGCCGCGACCAAATGTTTTCGTGTAGTTAACAATGTTGAAAAAGTGTTGGCCATCGAGTTGCTTTCTGCTGTGCAGGCCATTGAATACCGAAGGCCTTTAAAGTCATCGCCCCTATTGGAAGAAGTGATTACATCATTTCGTGAAAAAGTTACTTTTAATGAAGCTGACAGATTTTTACATGATGATATGATGAATGCAGTTGAATTCATAAGAGATTTTGAATTGTAATGCTGATGTCCTGAATTAAAATTTCCTTGCATAACACCAATTGAGAATCAGTTTAATAACCTATCTATACTACTATAAAATGGTTGAAACAAAATATGATCCCGTAAAATATAAAACCCCGACCGGGTCAAAAATTTCCTGCAAAGGATGGATACAGGAGGCTGCTTTAAGAATGCTGTTGAACAATCTCAATCCCGAAGTTGCGGAGAAACCTGATGAACTTATTGTTTATGGTGGAAGGGGTAAGGCTGCCAGGAATTTTGAAAGCCTCGATCTCATTATCAAGGCCCTGAAAGACCTTAACGATGACGAAACTTTGTTGATACAAAGTGGAAAGCCTGTTGGGATTTTACAGACCCATAAAGATGCTCCACGTATTTTGATTTCTAATTCTCAGCTCGTTCCAAAATGGGCAACATGGGAACACTTTGACGAGCTGGAAAAAAAAGGATTGATGATGTATGGCCAAATGACTGCCGGCTCCTGGATCTACATCGGGAGCCAGGGAATCGTTCAGGGAACCTATGAAACGTATGGTGCAGTTGCCAATAAACATTTTGGAGGCACGCTGAAAGGAACACTTAATGTTACTGCCGGGCTGGGTGGCATGGGCGGGGCTCAGCCACTCGCGATTACTATGAACGAAGGAGTTGCCCTGGTTGCAGAAGTTGAAAAATGGAGGATTGAAAAGCGGTTGGAAACTAAGTACTTAGACGTTATGATTGAGGGTATTGATGAAGCCATTGATCGCGCGCTCACCGCAAAGAAAAAAGGAGAAACCATCAGCATTGGCGTGCATTGCAATGCGGTGCATTTATTGGAACGGATTATAGAAAGGAATGAATCTATTGATACGCTCACAGATCAGACCTCAGCACATGACCCCCTCATTGGTTATGTACCACATACTTTAACGAATGAAGAGGCAAATGTTTTACGCGAACAGAATCCTCAACAATATATTGATCTCGCCTATGACAGTATGAAGCTGCATGTATCACTGATGCTTGAATTGCAAAAACGAGGCGCCATCACTTTCGATTATGGCAATAACATAAGGGCCCGCGCAAAGGAACGCGGACTGGCAAATGCATTTGATTTCCCCGGATTTGTTCCAGCATATATTCGCCCGTTATTTTGTGAAGGAAAGGGTCCCTTTCGATGGGCGGCGCTGAGTGGTGATCCTGGTGATATTCGTTTAACCGATAACGTTATGATGGAGTTATTTCCAAATAACGAAGGCATGATACGTTGGATAAAGATGGCGCAGCAAAAAATTGCCTTCCAGGGTTTGCCCGCGCGGATTTGCTGGATCGGACAGGGCGACAGGGAAAAAGCGGGACTTACATTTAATGAGCTCGTACGCGATGGTAAAGTAAAGGCGCCGATTGTAATAGGCCGCGATCATTTAGACACCGGCTCAGTAGCGAGCCCTAACCGGGAAACAGAGGCAATGCTTGATGGCAGCGATGCAGTTGCTGACTGGCCTGTATTAAATGCGTTGGTAAATACTGCAGGTGGTGCAAGTTGGGTGAGCCTGCATCATGGAGGTGGGGTGGGCATGGGGTATAGTATACATGCGGGTATGGTAATCGTTGCCGACGGTACAGATGAAGCTGCGTCCAGGCTGCGCCGTGTTTTGCGGAATGATCCTGGATTGGGAGTTATACGCCATGCGGATGCTGGATACGATATTGCAAAAGACTATGCCAGGAAATTTAATCTTGATATAAAGCAACGATTGAAATAGTTGCAGGCATTATACAGGCCAGGTATTCAAACTCTGCACATATCTTTCAGGGGAGTGGGTCAGGATAGTTTCTTCCTGAACTGCCCACTAATATCCTGCCTTCCTTCGGTTTTGCCGAGCAAAACAAATTATAAGTTAAGGTACCCGAAGGGATTTTTTTTAAAAGAAGAATCTTTACAATCCGCAAGCTTTCCTGTTACTCATATTTCTCATTACAACAGTCACAGTGGTTAGGGTAATGTCGGTAGTTCCATATACTGGTGTTTCTTTTGCCACCGGAACCTGTATTGCTGCATGCAGATTGTTGCTTCCCATCAATAATTGAGCATTGGCTTCTTTTTCAGTAATTCGGTGGGTGCAGAGCGCACACATCAGAAATACCTGTAGTACAATACATAAAAAGTACTAAAGCAGTTTTATAGATTCTGGCGAACGGCAAAACAGGTAATGGCTCGAATGAATTTAGATTCAAACTTTTGCGACAATAAAATTACGTAAAATTCGCCGCAGAAGTAATCTGGATAAAGGACCGGTAAATTATGGTTGGGGTTGCTTCAATACCGGGAGAAGGCAATAATGATACTGGTTGTAAACCTATCAAAGTTGGAATTTGAGGGATACCGGGTTCAAAGTTGAATATGCATACGATGTATTAGCAGGTGATATATTCCTGAATTTATTGTACATCAACTGTCCTCACAATTCTATTAAAAGAATTGTAGAAACTAACGGTGGGACAAGGGTGATTTTATATTATTACCTGCATTTATTTTTACAAACATGCCCGGCAGTTAACACAAAAGATGTGGAATTAGCGTGTATGTTTGCAGCCATATTAAAGCTTAAAATTAAATTGTATTATGATCATCGAAAAAGATGGATTTATTCACCATGTCTATTTCTGGCTAAAAAACCCGGACAGCGCAGATGACCGTGCAAAGCTTATTGCGGGCTTACAGAAATTATCGGCAGCGGCAATTATTAAAGATTTCCATATTGGTATTCCGGCAGAAACTAACCGGGGTGTTATCGACAGCACCTATGCGGCTTCCTGGCTGTTGCTATTTGAAAATAAGGAAGACCAGGATAGCTATCAGACAGACCCTATGCATGTTACGTTTGTTGAGGAGTGTTCGCAGTTGTGGAATAAGGTAGTGGTGTATGATACCGTTAGTATAACCCCGTAAGCCTTTCCACTGGTAAGATTTGTCATGCCGGTAAATAGTGCGGCTGGATAATTTTGCAATTCTGAATTATTGATAACATTCAAGAGGGGATATCCAACGGGACATCCCCTCTTGATTAAAAATTCGTTATCTCCCTATCAGAAAGGCATCAGCATAACATTGATCCGAAGATCCTGCGTTGTGCCGTTAGTTTCATTCAAAAAAATATCGAAGGAATTTGAGGTCACGTTCAGGATAACAGGGGTTTCAATATCATTGTCATCATCGGCCGTTCCCAGGCTAGTGATACTGATCATGGGCACAAAATTGGTGTTGCCCTGGTCTGCGAAATATACAGTAACCGTTGATGAACTTCCGGAATTACTTTTGCTGGCAAAGCTGATATCGCCGCCCACAGCCGTAGCGATACCTGAAGCTACGTCCCCGATGAGCACATAACCAGAAATCATTTTACTCCAGGACGCATTTCCGTTGCCATCAGACATCAGGACCTTTTTGTCGCCCTGGGTACCATCCGCGATTCTCACATTTCCTACAACATCCAATTTCGCATCCGGGCTGGAAGTGCCGATCCCGATGCTGCCACCGTTGTTGAAAAGATTATTGCTGTTAGTTACCCAATCACTGCCATTCCAATACGGGGTATTTCCAAATTGTGAACCAATGTTAAGAAGCCCTGCGGGACCCTGCGAACCAGTTGCACCATCGACGCCATTAATCCCGGCGGCACCTTGCGGGCCCATTGGACCGGTTGCACCGTCAAGACCGTTAAGTCCAGCGGCACCTTGTGGACCCATTGGGCCAGTTGCACCATCAAGACCGTTAATACCATCAATTCCATTAA
>JBDTLZ010000060.1:0-32743 GCA_039934515.1 Ginsengibacter sp. | reverse complement strand
GAGTTGTTCCCCTTTAGGGGTTAGGGGCAAGAGCGACAAATTGGAATGCACCCTATTACACAGGCCAGGGAAATTACTCTTAAAAATTACTTACTTTTGCCGCATGAAAAATTATCCGGAAATAACGATCCCAAACCTTTTTTATTGGGATCATTCAATTCAGGATATCCTGTCTCAGTATCCGTGATCGCAAAAACAAAATATTCCTGCCTGTTCCAATATGCCACGAAAATTGCAAAGAAAGAATTTTCTTTCAAACTGTAACATCCAATGCCCGAATTTTTAATGGACACGGATTGCTTTTCAGGATTGTTATTGCCAACATGAATGGATAGTTTGTAGTAAAAAATTAGTTGAACCCAATTATTTATAAATATTTATCAAAACGATCGAAGCAATCAAACAATCACATGATTTCTATTTCTCCTTTCAAAGCATTAAGACCAGAACCACAATTTGCCAAACAGGTAGCATCACGTCCTTATGATGTATTGACCAGTAAAGAAGCTAAGGGAGAAGCTGAAGGAAATCCATTTTCCTTTTTGCATATTACTAAAAGTGAAATTGATCTTCCCCTCTCTATCGATGTGCATAGTAAAGAGGTGTATACTAAGGCAAAAGAGAACCTTGATGCATTTATAAGCCGCCCGGTGCTTTTTTCCGAAAGTAAACCCTGCTACTATATTTATCAGCTCATCATGAATGGAAAGAGCCAAACCGGCCTTGTTTGTTGCAGTTCGGTAAAAGATTACGAAGAAGGGCTTATTAAAAAACATGAATTTACCAGGCCCGAAAAAGAACTGGATCGCATCACCCACATAAAGACAACGGGAGCGCAAACCGGCAATGTATTTCTTGCTTTCAGGGATGTTGATGAAGTGAATGAAATTATAGAAAAATGGAAAGCTGTAAAAAGTCCTGTTTACAATTTTACTGCAGAAGATTCTGTGCAGCATACTGTATGGGTGATCAGTGATGAAAAGATGATACAAAGGATCACCGATATATTTAAAGCTAAAGTTCCCTGTACCTATATAGCCGATGGGCACCATCGTGCTGCATCTGCTGCAAAAGTAAAACAGGAGTTACCTTCCAATGAAGAAGCCGGGTATTTTCTCACTACATTATTCCCTGCCGCGCAACTGCATATTATGGATTACAATCGCGTAGTTAAAGACCTGGATGGATTAACGCGGGAAGGGTTTTTGGAAAGAATCAACAGGAGTTTTTCAATAGAAAATTTAAAGGAAGCTTACGCTCCAAAGGAACCGCATAATTTTGGGATGTACCTTGATGGAAAGTGGTATAAGCTCACTGCATTAGATGGCACGTATTCAACAGATCCAATTGGGATACTCGGCATTACCATATTACAGAATAATTTACTGGAGCCAATATTGGGAATCAAAGACCAGCGCACTGATAAAAGAATTGATTTTGTCGGCGGAATAAGGGGGCTTAAAGAACTGGAAAAAAAAGTGAACAGCAAAGAAATGGAAGTCGCTTTCAGCTTGCCTCCGGTTACCATTCAACAATTATTTGATATCGCAGATTCCGGCAATATCATGCCTCCGAAAAGTACCTGGTTCGAGCCAAAATTAAGGGACGGGTTGCTTACGCACCTTATTTGCTAAACCAATTCATACCCGCGCCTGTTTTAACTTTGTATTTGTCAGAAATTCAGCCGTGAAACTTTATTTTTATCTAATGAAAAAAATTCTGTTGGGATCTGTTTTTTGTTTTCTTACATTATTGGTATGCTCACAATCAGAAGATATTGAAAAGCTTCATGAAAATGCGAGAGTATTTATGCGGCAGGGCGACTATGCAAACGCGTCTCTTATTTTAACGCGGGCTTTGGAACAGGCGCCGGGTAATATAGAAATTGCCAAAGACCTCGCTTATGATTATTTGCTACAGAAAGAATATTCCAAAGCACTCGAAACAATTAAGCCTTTATTAGAGAAGGACAATGCTGACGATCAAACCTACCAGATAGGAGGAACAATATACAGAAGCCTGGGGCAGCAAAAAGATGCTGAAAAATTATATAAAAAGGCGATAAAAAGTTTTCCAAAAAGCGGTTCTATATATAATGACTATGGTGAAATGCTTTGGAGTATGCAGGATTTCACTGCCATAAAGCTATGGGAAAAAGGTATTGAGCAGGATCCTTCTTATGGCAGCAACTATTATAATGCCAGCAAATATTATTTTTTAACGACTGATAAGATCTGGTGCCTTGTCTATGGCGAGATCTTTTTAAATATTGAATCTTTTACTTCGCGTACAGCGGAAATAAAAAATATTTTACTGGATGGATATAAAAAGCTCTTTGCCGAGCCGGACCTGGTTGCAAATGCAAAGGATAAAAGCCCTTTTGAAATAGCTTATTTAACCACCATGAACAAACAAAATAGTGTAGTTCTAAACGGCCTGAATGCTGAGTCGCTGACGATGGTAAGGACCCGGTTTATCCTTGACTGGGATCAGGCTTACTCAAAAAAATTCCCTTTCAGGCTTTTTGAACAGCAGGAACAATATTTAACAGAAGGCTTATTTCCTGCTTATAACCAATGGATTTTCGGCGCAGCCCAAAACCTTGCGGGGTACCAGGGCTGGACGAGCATACATCCGGAAGAATATGCTGCTTTCAATAAATTTCAACAGGGAAGAATTTTTAAAATCCCTCCTGGTCAATATTATCACTGATTGCTGCCTCCATCATTATTTTTAGGGGGCGGGTCGTTGCTTTTAGACGGCGTAATTATATAATTTATATTTATCCTGGTTTATATATCTTTTTATTTGTTTAATTTAGAATTTTGCCTTTAGGTTGCCCGGGATTGTAGTATGTGATAAAAATTTCAGAATATGAATGAGCCCACACGATTGTTTGATTGTTTTGAAAAGCTTTTGAAGGGTTCAGATTCTTATACAATGATGGCTGCCAAAGAAAATGGCAGTTGGAAAAAATACACTCCACAAGAAGTTCTCAATATCGTCAACAATCTAAGCGCGGGATTATTTCAAATGGGCATTGGGATGGGGGATAATTCACCTGAGGGGAGAGATAAGGTTGCAGTGATCGCTAAAAATCGTCCGGAATGGCTGATGCTGGATCTCGCGGTTCAAAAAATCGGTGCCGTTCTTATTCCTGTATATCCCACTATCAATGCGAATGAACTGGAATTTATTCTGAAAGATGCTTCTGTCAAGCTCATTTTTGTAAACGACATTCACTTGTTTAATAAGGTCAATGGTATTAAGGCCAACCTTCCCGATTTGAAAGAGGTCTATGCTTTTGATAAAATCGACAACATCCCTCATTGGATGGAAATTCTATCATTGGCAAATGATGACCTTATCCGCCAGGTTAAGGCTATTGCTGATGAAATTAAATATGAGGACCTTGCTACAATAATTTATACTTCGGGCACTACCGGTACGCCAAAGGGCGTGATGCTTTCTCATAGGAATATACTTAGTAATGTCATTGACAGCATGCCTTGTTTTCCTCCCGGCGAAAATATGAAAGCGCTAAGCTTTCTGCCACTCAATCATATTTTTGAGCGTATGGTAAGCTATCTCTATTTTTTCAGAGGCACCTCCATTTATTTTGCGGAAAGCCTTGAAAAGATCGGCGATAATTTAAAGGAAGTACAACCCCAAATGTTCACTACGGTGCCTTACCTGCTTGAAAAGGTCCATGAAAAAATAATGCAGAAAGGGAAAGAACTTCAGGGAATAAAAAGAAAATTATTTTTCTGGGCACATGACCTTGCTACAAAATTTGAAATAAATAAGAACCGCGGATTTCTTTATAATATGCAGCTTTCACTCGCCAATAGGCTGGTTTTTAAAAAATGGCGGGAAGGGTTGGGGGGTGAGATAAAATATGTTATAAGCGGGGGAGCGGCTTGCCAGGTGCGGTTAATTAGAATATTTACTGCAGCTAAAATTATTGTAATGGAGGGTTATGGGTTAACAGAAACCTCACCGGTTATAAGTGTCAACCGGTACGAGGAGGAAGGCAGAATGTTTGGAAGCGTCGGGCCATTGATAAAAAACGTACAGGTGAAAATGGCTGAAGATGGCGAAATTCTTTGTAAGGGCCCCAATGTAATGATGGGTTATTACAAGCGGCCCGATCTTACGGCTGATTCAATGGAAGATGGATGGTATAAAACGGGTGACATCGGTATATTGATCGATAATAAATTTCTTATAATTACAGATCGTAAAAAAGAAATGTTCAAAACAAGCGGTGGTAAATATGTTGCGCCGGTTGTGGTTGAAAATAAGGTCAAAGAGTCTCCCTTTGTTGGAAATATAATGGTAACCGGCGCCGGAGAAAAATATACCGGCGCCTTAATAACGCCATCTTTCAATGATTTACGGCAATGGGCTAAATTGAACAATATTGACTATACCACCAATGAAGAAATGGTAAAAGACCGCCAGGTCGTTGAATTATATAAAACTGAAATCGAGCGGTATAACCATCAGCTTAATCACGTGGAACAAATCAAAAAATTTGAATTGCTGCCTTATGAATGGAGCGTTGAGACAGGAGAAATGACACCGAAGCTCAGCCTTAAAAGGAAGGTGATCATGGAGAAATATAAAGATGCAGTAAGGAGAATCTATGCCTGATCAAATACCACTCACTGCCGAATGTCCGAGCCGTCTTTTAATCCTGGAAAATTTGTTGTTCATCTCTCTCCTCAACCTGGATTTTTCTTATAAAATCGTCATAGCCATCATCCGCATGATCGCTGTAAACTCCATAAGCGTCCATGCTATAACCGATAAGGCCGTTATTGGCTTCAATCACATAAATAATCGATGAATCAGAAGGGTCGGAGTCACCTTCAAACCGGTAGGTGCGGATAATTTTGAGGTCTTCGGGATTATAAAATTTATTGTTACCTGTTGTAAATCCCTCAGGCGTCATTCTGAATTCGTTATCATGTTTTTTTATGCGCAATTTTTCTAACACAGAAATTACGGTGGTCATTGGGATCTTTTCATCTATCATACCTAAAAATTTAATCTTGTTTTTTAATTATAAAATCAATGGCAAATTTTGTACCCTTTTTATCAAAGGAAGTGGGGTGTTGGAGACCGGACAGTTATAGTGACTGGTAAATCTTTATTTTATTGTACAGTGTTTTCCGGTCGATCTTTAATATTTCTGCAGCGCGGGTTTTATTGAAATTAACTTCTTTGAGCACATTCATAATAGTATCGTATTCGGCTTTGGCAGCAGCATCTTTAAGATCGAGGTCCTTGGTAATCACATGTTCCGTTACATTCGATCTTGAAAAGGTATCCTGCGCATGTTGCTGACTTTCTGCGTTGGTAATCTCCCATGGCAACACCTTCGAATTGATTTTTCCGGATGCTGTCAGCAATACTGCACGCCGTACCACATTCCTGAATTCTCTCAAATTGCCAGGCCATTTATAATTGATAAACATCTCCAAAACATCATCTTCATATCCTTCGATACTTTTATTAAGTTCCTGGTTGGTTTTGTCAAGGAAAAAATCCGCAAAAAGTGGAATATCTCCCTTCCTTTCACGTAAAGGTGGAAGATTTATGGAGAATTCATTAAAGCGATGATAGAGGTCTTCCCTGAATTTACCTTTCTTATAGGCTTCCTGTAAATTTTCATTTGAAGCAACAATAATTCTTACATCCACATCCATCTCCTTTGTGCCACCCACCCGCTTAAATTTCCTTTCCTGTATCACGCGCAACAGTGCCGCCTGGATTTCAGGAGACAGGTTAACAATTTCATCAAGAAACAATGTTCCGCCATTGGCAAGTTCAAAATGCCCTTCTTTATCAGTAATAGCACCTGTGAATGCACCTTTTACATGACCAAACAACTCACTGCCTGCCAGTTCTTTTGAAAGAGTTCCGCAATCCATCGCAACAAATGGCTTATTTTTTCTATTGCTCGTTTCATGGATGGTTTTGGCAATAACTTCCTTTCCGGTACCGCTTTCACCATACAAAATGATACTGTAGTTGGTTGCGCCAACTATTTCAATTTGTTTATAAACCTGGGCGGTTTCACCATCCTGGCCCACAAGAAATTCTTTGTTAGCAGAGATCACGTACTGCCTTTTGTTTTTCGGAACTTTTGCGTTTATGGCGGGTGTAATATGCTCTGTGGAAGGAGCAGCCAGCGCTTTCTCAATTACATTTATCACTTCGTCAGGAATCAGCGGCTTGGTTATATAATCAAAAGCGCCTTGTTTGATAACATCTACCGCAGTCTTGATATCCGAGTAACCCGTGATAATAATTACGATAGTTTCGGGCTTTATCTCCTTTATTTTAAGAAGAACATCCCTGCCGTCTTTATCCCCAAGCCTGAAGTCGCAAAGTACAATATCAAAAAGCTCTTCATTAAACCTCGCCAGGCCCTTGGCCCCGTTATGAGCCACTTCACATTCAAATCCTTTTTTATTAAGAAACCTGCTTAACAAAGCACACATGTCAAGGTCATCATCGATAATCAGTATTTTTTTCTTCATACCAGTTTAACGTTCTTTAAGGAGTGTAAAGTTAATTTAAATCTTGGTTTTTAAGGTGAGGATCTGATACCCGTGTTTCTTCGGTCATTATCCATTCTGCATATTCATTAGGCTGAATTTTCCTCCCGTATAAATTTGCGTGCACTTTTGTGAATTCCGCTCCCAGGTACAGAATGATTGAACTGTAATATACCCATAGCATTATTATAATAATTGAACCAGCAGCTCCGTATAAAGTTGTAAAATTAGTTTTCCCAAGGTAAAATCCTATGGCAAATTTACCTAATGTGAAGAAAACGGCAGTAATAAAACCACCAAAGAGAACATCTTTCCACCTTATTTTGGCATCTGGGAGTATCTTAAACATAAGGGAAAATAAAAATGAAGATACAATAAATGATAAAACGGCATCCGTAGCCTCAATAAAATAGACATTAAAATTATGAATATATCGGTCTAAAAAATGACCAAATGATGAAATTATTACATTTAAAATAAGAGAAACTATGATTATGAAGCAAATGCTGAGTATCAGTGAAAATGACAAGAGACGGGTTAAAATCAATTTCCACCATGTTTTCTTCGTCTTAACACGCAATCCCCATATTTTGTTGAGAGAGTCCTGTACTTCACCAAAAATACTTGTGGCGCCAATAAATAAAACAATAATACTTACAACGCTTGCGAAAAAATTATTACCGGTCAGGTGAATTTTCTTAATGGTGTCCTGTATCTGAACGGCGGCGATACTGCCGACCAAACCCTTTAACTGGTCATATACTTCTCCCTTTATTGCTTCCTTTCCAAAAAAAATACCCGACAAAGTAGTGATGATAACAAGCAGGGGAGCAATTGAAAATACGGTATAATAGGCCAGGGAAGCACTGTATTTCAAAATGTTATCCGCGGAAAATTCCTTAAAAACCTGCCTTACGTATTCATAAATATTAATTAATCTTTTCCGCATCGACATTCCGGTTAACAGGTTAGAGATATAAAGTTAAGGTAAAGAAACAACCTCTGAAAAGCTGGGATATTTTTTTAATATGTTACTGAAAGTCAATTTTTTAATTGAAAAATGGCAGCCTTATTGTCCTTAAAGGTCAGGTAAAAGAATTTAAAAGACCTTTAAAAATGTACTGGCAAGCAAATTGCCCGACTTATCCTGGAAAACTTAACAATTATTAGAATATAAATAATGACAAACGTGTTGGTTCGAAAAAAAACGATATACAAATATGCAATGATCGTCGAAGATGAAAGAGATCTTTGTCATTTGCTGGGAGTCGTGCTTAAGAAGAATGATGTCCCTTCTACCTGTGTATATTCAATCAGGGAGGCCCGCGACTCAATAAAGCGCATAAAGCCATCAATAATATTCCTGGATAACCATTTGCCGGATGGCGCAGGGGCAGACTTTATAGAACAGGCCAAGGCCATATATCCCGGGACTAAAATTATTATGATCACAGCCCATGACTCTCCATCAGACATAAGCGAGGCATTTGACCGGGGAGCCGACTTTTTTATCAGCAAGCCTTTTAATTCTTCGACCATAAAAACCACCCTTGATTTTTTTAATACCCAAAGAAAATGGAGGTACCTATTCTCATTCTCACTTGTAGAGCAATTTCCCCAGAATATCTTTTATTTTTAATTTCTCAAAACGACAAGGCCTTATTTGCATAGTACCGGTGCTACTTTTATTAAAAATATTTTTTGGCAAACTTTTATATAATACAATGATTACTGTATCAATTTTTTTTAACCCTAAATTTTTTTCAAATGGGAAACTTATTATATGTTATCGCAGTTATCCTGGTAATAATCTGGGCGATAAGTTTTTTAGGTGGTTACTACACCGGCGGGATCATTCATATTTTACTGGTAATTGCTATCATCGCGATTTTGTTGAAAGTAATTAACCGTGCAACCTGATTTTTTCATTAATTAACATTTATTATGGAAAGTTGGAAATTAAAATTAAAAGGCAATTGGAACGAAACGAAAGGCAAAATCAAACAAGCATATGCTGACCTGTCTGATGACGATTTAAAAAGAGAAGAAGGAAAGGACGATGAATTTATCGGAAGGGTTCAGCAAAAACTTGGAAAGACGAAAGATGAAGTGATCCAATGGATAGAAAATCTGTAATCGAAAGCCTTTTCAAACAAAATCTATCCCTCATTCATTAAATTGCATGGGGGATTTTTATTTTTATTAAATGTATGAATACTTATAACCAGTTACCTTTTTACATAAAGCTTGGGTTTAAATTCCTGGTTATATTTTTTATAATTCTTTTTATTAATGCTTCGCAAACCATCTTTATACCCTTTGCCTTTGCGTGCCTGCTGGCTGTACTTTTAATGCCGGTAGTAAAATTCCTGGAATTAAGAAAATTTACAAAAATCCCTGCCATTGCGGTTTCTATGATATTGGCGACAAGTTTTATTGCCGGCATCATATATTTCCTAAGCAGCCAGATCTCAAATTTTATGCAGGATATTCCTTCAATAAAAAGCCACCTGAACGAACATTTTATTTCGTTGCAGAACTGGGTGAAAGAAAAGTTCCACGTTTCATTTGAGGAGCAAAATGAATACCTGAATGAGCAGGCAAATAAATTAAAAGAAACCGGTACCGGCTATATAAGCCATACTTTTTTTTCGATTACGGAGGCAGTCATGTTATTGATCCTGATGCCTATTTATACTTTCCTCCTGTTGTTTTACAAAGATCATATCCGCAGATTTTTATATGCCGTTTTTAAACAGGAACATAAGACAAGTGTGCAGAACGTTATAGCAAAAACCAAACTAATGATACGCAGCTATATGGTGGGGCTTTTGATCGAGATGGGCATAGTCGCTGCCGGCAATTCCATTGGCCTCATGCTGCTTGGCATTAAGTACGCTATTTTTTTTGGTGTGATGGCGGCTGTTTTAAATCTTATTCCGTACATCGGGATGTTTACCGCAACACTTTTTACTGTGCTGGTTACTTTAACCACGACAGACAATACGAGCGATATCATATGGATTATTGTGATATTTTACAGTATCCACATTGTAGATGTAAATATTTTAATGCCAAGGATTGTGGCCTCACGGTTAAGAATAAACGCTTTAATATCAATATTGGGTGTTGTGATTGGGGGCAGCTTAACAGGTATATCGGGGCTTTTCCTGTCAATTCCCGCCATTGCATTTTTTAAAATAATTTGTGACGAGGTTGATGATTTAAAGCCGTGGGGTATGCTCATGGGTGATGAAACGACTTATAGTAAAGAATCCAGGCTCTATAAAAAACTGAAAAAAATATCAGTGAAGCAGTCAGCAAAGCTCCATCGCGATCCGTAAGAATTAAACAGCATCAAAGACAGTTGCAAATTCACTGCATACCACACCAATCCCCGCAATACTTCAAATTGAAGTGCCAGTTCATGCGAAATCAAATGTAATAGTAAATGAAGTGCCGCTGCCAGGTTTGCTTTCGGCGCTTATGTTTGCATTATGGCTAAGGATTATATTCTGGGTATTTGTAAGGCCAAGCCCTGTACCTTTTTCTTTTGTTGTAAAAAAGGGTTCAAACAACCGGCCTACATCAGCCTTGGTCATTCCTTTCCCGGTATCACTGATTATTGTTATACATTTATTATTTTTCGTTTGGGTAGTGATGTGCAGGGTGCCATGCTCATTCATTGCTTCAATTGCATTCACTATTAAATTTAAAAAAGCAATTTTTATTTTTTCAACGTCAACTAAAACATGGCAAACGCCGGGTTCGTAATTTTTTACAACTTCTATTTGCTTTAGTTGTATCCTGTCACGGCCAAGTTCAAGACTGCTGTCAATTATGTCGTTGATCGAGCATTTTGTATAGGTAAGTTCGCTGGTCCTCGTCGAGTTTAAAAGATCGCTTATTAACTGGTTTATTCTATTTGAATTACGCGAAATCATGTCAAATAACAGATCGCTGTCTTCATTTGACGGTAGTTCACCACGAAGTTGTTCCGTAGCAAGATTTATATTGGTTAATGGATTTCTTACTTCGTGGGCTATAGTGCGGGAAATTCGCCCGGTTACAGCAAACTTTTCCATATTTCGCAACTCGAGCAGCTCAAGGTTTAAGGCAGCAAGCTCATCCACCCTTAACTCCAGCTGCTCCCGAAAAGCAATTGCTTTCCTGCTCGCTTCTTTTTTAGCCCTGTTTTCTTTATTAAAAGTTAATATGGAATAAAATGTTAACAGTATTGCCATAATAAGTGAGATGATGTTAAAAGCCTTTATCAGGTCTGTGTACTTGCTTACCTGTACGTACCTCGTTGCCCAGAGTTCTTTTTCTTCACTTTGTATTTTATGGATATAAGCAACAACTTCCGACATTCTTCTTACACCTTCGTCACTCTTTCCGATCATATTAGCCGATATTGCTTTGGTTGAATCGAAACTGGCAATACCATTGTCGAGCCATATATATTTGGACCCGATAAGTTGTTTGAGCGTATCGAGGTTATTCTGCTGGGAACGGTTATCGACAGTAATTGCCTTCACTCTTTGCAAAGTAGAATCGGTGCTCCTTCGGCTTATATAATACTGCGAGAGAAAAATTTTCCTGTTATTAATGACATAGCCACGAACGGCAGATTCACCCTCTGTCATAAAGCTTTTCAAATTATCCAGGTCATGAATCACCTCATTCGTATGGTTAACAAGGTGTTCCTGCTTCATTAAGTTCTGCGTGGAAACAAATGAGACTATATAAGAAATCAATAGAAGAATAAATGCGGCAAGGTAGCCCCATCTAATCCGGTCGGCAATATTATCGACAATATTCTTGATCATATTATTGTTATGGGCTTAGTTCCGGAACAGATAAAAATACTAATGTTTTTAATAATCATTTGTTACCTATATCAAAAACATCCAGGTATTTCAATGTACAACACAGTAAGGGTAAATATATATCTCATCTACCACGAAACCTGCATATCAAAACAAATTATATACTACGCATGGCTGTCGGTATAAGGTCAAAAAAATGACAGGATAACGTTATTTTTTCCCCGCTTTGCTGATAAGCCAGAAAATCAGGGCTATAATGGCAACCACTATTATTACACCTACCCACACACCTGCCTTGAAGATGCCTTCAATAGCCTGGCAGCTACTGAATGTGATAGCCATCAACGCCATAATTGCTATTGCGTTCTTTACAGTGAATTTGTTCATAATTGTTATTTTAATAAGTTGTATATATAATTTAGTGTTAGGGTTTCTACCATTTTGCGGGGCGGATTGTGAATATTTTAAGTAATTTTTAAGGTACGCAACGTACCCCATCTAATTGTACTAAAATAGTATGCCAGAAAGTAAATATATATTTAAATATAAAATAATATTAAATTTTCAGACAATTAATTATTGATAATTTTTTTAATTCATAAAATACTTTAAAGGCTTCCTCAGTATGGGAAAAAATTTACTCATGTATAAAGGTTAAAAGAAACATAAATCAGAAGCAGCCTTTAGTGTTGAAACCCTTTGCCAGACGGCATTATAGTTTTTTTTAACCGGTGTCATTTTTATTGGCAATATATTTTATGTAATATTGATAGAAATAATTTTTTCAAATTTAAAACTTACAACTATGGGTTCAGGAAAAGTATTAGCAAGTGTATTAGCTGGCGCCGCTGCAGGAGTAGTATTGGGTATTTTATTCGCTCCGGATAAAGGTACTGAAACAAGAAGAAAAATTGCTGAAAAAGGTTCTGATTTTGCAGGTTCAGTAAAAGACAGATATAGCGAATATGCTGATGTTATATCCGACAAATATGACGCTGCAAAACAGAAATTATCAGGTCTGGTGTCTGAAGGAAAAGATATCGGTAAAGACCTGGTGAACCAGGCAAAAGATAAAGCAAACGCAATGAAAAGCGATGTAAGGAACTCCGGAGATCTGAGAAATTCATTAAATACTTAATCCGGCGGCTCTTATTCGCTAATATTTTACAGGTCCGGTAATAATCGATAAAAATAGCATGGAAAATAAACCTACCAACTTGGAAGAGTTGTTTGAGAAGTTAAAAGATTATGCAGATGTAAGACTTAATTTATTTAAGCTTAAAGGCATTCAGAAAGTTTCCGGCTTTATGTCATCAATGATAGCCAGTCTTATCCTGGTTCTTATTATAACTACGGTTTTATTTTGTATCACAATAGGCCTCGCACTTTTAATCGGTGCCTGGGTAGGACAAACTTACCTTGGATTTTTTATTGTGGCTGCCTTGTATATTATTATCGGGCTTGTAATCTATAATATGCGTGGAAAAATTATCAAAACGCCCATCAGTAATAAATTGATCAAAGAACTAATCGATTAACCAGCTTTAAAAATTAATAAAAATGAGTGATGAAGCAATCGCCAAATCAAAGCTGGAAATCGTTGCCAGTGCATCTGATCTTGACCTGGCTATAAAAAGGCTGGAGAGAAAAAAAGCCTTGATGGAAGAGGAATTAAAAGATCATATGCATGATTTATTAGAAAACCTTAAACCCTCAAATATCTTAAAACATACGATCCATGAAGTTCAGGAATCTACAGAATTAAAGCACAACCTTTTGAAAGTGGCTATAGGCCTTGGGGCCGGATACTTTTCAAGAAAACTTGTAATAGGAAAATCTGCGGGCCTTGTCAAAAAAGCGCTTGGAACAGCTCTCCAGTATGGCATCACCAATTTCGTGGCGAAGAAAAGTTACAGAGATGACGATTCATCATTTACACAACCACGCAAAAAGAACCTCCTTAAAAGAATCCTTTCAATTTAAGCACCTAGTTTTTTCAGGCATTTTTGAAGGTCGATTCCTTTTCCCAGTACCCCCTTAAAAATATCCCCGGTCTTTTTTATTCGGGCTTCTATATTGTGAATTGTAAAGTCTCGCGGCGTTAATCCTGTTTTAACTTCTTTCCATAATAGCGGTGTTGATACCGTCGCCCCATCCTTTGGTCGCAGGCTGTACACTGCGGAGATGGTTTGTCCTTTCCTGTTTTGAAGATAATCCATATAGATATGTGAATGTCCTCTTTTTTGAAGATTTCTTTCGAGGGTTGTAAACCCTTTTAATTCATCACTGGCAAGTATAGAAATGATGTAGGCGAAATCTTTAACCTGGTCGTAGGTATATTTTTTTGCGGTAGGTACGTAAACATGTATTCCCGATGCTCCGGATGTTTTGCAATACGAAATTGCTCCCGCTTTATCAAGCACCTGCTTTACCACGTTAGCAACTTCGATCACCTGTTGGAATGTATTTTTTTCTGAAGGGTCGATGTCAATAATAAGGTAATCAGGCATATTCAAATCCTCCACTGTCGAATGCCATGGGTTAAATTCAATACATCCCAAATTATTGAGGTAGGTAAGGGTAGCCTCGTTATCGCATACGATATAATCTATTTGCTTTTTAGTTGACTCAGAAAATACTTTTTGGTGCTTAACGAAAGCAGGCGCCGCACCCGCGGCATCTTTTTGAAAAAAACCTTTACTGTGAATACCGTTGGGGTTTCTTAAAAGAGATTCTGGTCTGCCTTCCAGGTATGGCAGTATATACCGGCTCATTGAAATATAGTAATTGATTACATCACCCTTGGTGACTCCATCCCCAGGAAAAAAAACTTTGTTCAGGTTCGTTACATTAACTTTCGATTTGCCAAACGTAAATGTCTTTTCTGTTTCAGTTGGTATATTTTTTTCAACAATTTTACCTGGTGTATCTTTTTTAACCTTTAATTTAACCGGTTTATTATTAGTCATTTTTACTTCATCGACGTTTTTATCCTCCCGCAGGTGCAGGTACACCGGGTGTCTTAACTTACCATCCGCAGTAATTTCTGAATATTTGACCTCGCATATCAATTCGGGCTTTACCCAGGTTACGGGCATATTCGTTTTTATCTTTTCTCCAAAGGGTGACTTTTCCTGTACCAACGGTTGCAAGGTCTCATACATTTCTTTTAGGGAACTGTAATTAAAACCGGTTCCTGTGTGCCCGATATATTTTAATTCCTTACCATTTTTAATAGCCAGGATCAACGCACCGAAATATTTTCTACCCCCAGCCGGTTCAGTGTAGCCGGCTATTATAGCTTCCTGGGTTTTATGGTGTTTTATTTTAAGCCAATCGGGGGTACGTCTTCCTGGATAATATTTTGAAGTAGTCTTCTTTGCAAGAATACCTTCCAGATTTTTTTCTTCCGATACCTTAAAAAAAGATTTTCCATGTTCCAGGATGTGATCAGCGTATTTAATGACCTCATTTTCAGGAATGATTTTTTGAAGCAATTCTTTTCTTTCCAAAAGGGAAAGACCGGTTGTATCATGCTTATTTAATTTCAGGAGGTCAAAGATGTAGTACCGGATTGGCCGATCCTTATTTTCTGAATAATGTTGGAGTAGCTGGAATTCGGGCTGACCTTCGTCATTGACAACAACAATTTCGCCGTCGATTATTACATCCTCCCTGATATTTCGCAATTGATCTGCTACCACCGGATATTTAGGCAGGAAGTTTAATCCGTTTCGCGAATATAGCAGAATTCCGTTTTTATTTTTCTCACAAATGGCGCGGTAACCATCCCATTTGATCTCAAAAAGCCATTCATCATCGTCAAATGCTTCTTCAGTTTCACTTGCCAGCATTGGTTTTATAAACCGTTCAAGTTTGCGGTCCAGGTTTTGAGTGGGTACCGGAATTAATTTTTTTTTTGAAGGCTTTTTGACTTGGTTTTCAGCCAGCCATTTATTAATGGGAGAATTCCAGGGTGTCACCTCCTCACTGTTGTAATCAGCATCTACAGCGTAAGTGTCATTATGTTTTATCAGGAGCCAGCTATTGTCTTCCTTACCTTTAAGTTTAACAAGCGCAAATTCACCTTTTAGTTTTTTACCAAATAATTGAACCTTCAGGTTACCGGCTTTAAGGCCGGCCTTTAATTTCTTTTCTGCTGTTTCTTTCGGAGAATTCTCAAGATCAGCATAGGTGCCGCTATCCCATATTTCCACGATACCAGCACCATAGTTTCCCTCAGGTATAACGCCTTTAAAATTTTTATAGTCATAGGGATGGTCTTCCACCATCATGGCCAGGCGTTTATCCCTGGGATTTAATGATGGACCTTTCGGCACTGCCCAGCTTTTAAGAACTCCATTCATTTCTAACCTGAAATCATAATGTAAACGCGACGCCTTGTGTCTTTGTACTACAAATTCAAGTTTGGAAGCAGATTTTTTTAACTTGCCCGATGGTTCGCTTGTCTCATCGAAATTTCTTTTTTTATTATATAAGGTGAGTGCCATAATCAGGAAGCTTTTTTACGTTTTACATCAAGACTTGCCTTGAGTTGTTCCATAAGATCTTTTGTTTTGCTATGTACGACCCGTAGTTCAGGAACCTTAATTTTCTTACCACCCGCCTTAGCTTTTATAAGTTTCAGAAGTTCGGCGTTATAAGTGTCTTTATACTTTGAAATATCAAATTTGCCGGTGAGCTGGTCAATAAGCGTAATTGCCATCTTGAGTTCTGCAGGTTTTACTTTGGTATTTTTTGGAAGTGTAAGTTCATCGGTAGCCCGTATTTCCTCTTCGAACCTTATGCGGTTTAAAACAATGACATCTTTATCAGGCCTAAGTATCGCGAGGCTTTCTTTGCTTCGCATTACAAAACTTGCTACGCCTACTTTTTTTGTTTTCAGCAGCGCCTGTCTCAATAATTCATAAGGCCGGGTGCCCGACTTGTCAGGTTCCAGGTAATACGGTGTTTCATAATAGAGGCTGCTGATTTCCGCTTCCTTTACAAAATCCGAGATCTCAATTGTTTTCGTCTTTTTTGCGCTTGCGGCTTCAAAATCTTTATCATCCAAAACAACATAATCATTATTTAATTTATATCCCTTCACAATATTTTCCCACTTAACTTCTTTGCCGGATTTTTCATTAATGCGCATGAACCTGATATTCGAGTGATCTTTTTTATCGAGCATATCGAGTTCGAGATTACTTGATTGTGTTGCACTATATAATTTTACCGGGATATTAACCAACCCGAATCCGATAGCACCTGTCCATATTGGTCTCATAAATAATATTTTATATGATAGTGAAAAGTTTGTGCCTTTTTCGAAAACTACCGCCAGCAGGCATTTTACAAAATTACAGGCCTTTTTAATTAAAATAACGAGGAATAAATTCCACAGCACTATATGAACATATCGGCCAATCCATGATAATTATAGGTTTATTGAAGCCACCGTATCAACTGTCTTTTTTCCGGTGACCAATAAAAGAACAGGTAGTAAAATAAGGTTGGTAAGTGTTGCAGTGAGCAGGGTAACCGAAGTAAGCCAGCCAAGTGACTGTGTACCACCAAAGCCGCTGAAGCAAAAAATGATAAATCCTGCAATCAAAACAAGCGATGTGTATAGGATACTAAGTCCTGTATGCCTGATGGTTTGCGAAACTGTATTTTTAATGTTGAAATCATTTGAAGCAAGTTCCTGTTTGTAATTGACCAGGAAGCGGATGGTAACATCGATGGCAATACCCAGGGCAACACTGAAAATGAGTACTGTAGACGGTTTGAGCCTGACCCCGGTCCAACCCATTATGCCTGCGGTCACTATTAGGGGGATAACGTTAGGTACCAGGGAACACATCAAAATACGAATGGACCTGAAAAGGTAAAGCATACATAAGGCAATAAATAAAAATGCCCACATAAGACTTTCCTTAAGCCCGTTTATTATAAAGCTGCTTCCTTCCAAAAAAGTGATCGTAGCACCTGTGAACGTTACCTTATATTTGGACGAATCAAAAAGTTCGTCGGTTTTTTGCCTGATCCCCGCAAGCACTACGGGAAGTTTTTTAGTGCCGACGTCCTCCATATTAATACTGATCCGGGTATTCTCCCTCGCAGTGTCTATGAAGCTTGTTAGCAGTTTGGACAAATTATTTTTTCCGGCGCTATCATTTCCGGGTCTTAAATATTCACCTACAAAGGCTCCCTCAAATGAGTTGGGCAAGGTATAGCTTGCAGAATCGCCGTCATGAAAACCCTGGTTTACAAACTTGATACCTTCGGCAATAGATAGTGGCCGCGCCATTTCTTTTTGGGCAGTAATGTATGCTGAAAGGGAATCAATTTTGGCAAGTACCGGGAAGACCTGTGCACCGGCAAGAAAACGCCTCTTTTTTGTATCAATTACAATTTCAAGTGGCATAACGCCGTTAAAATTTTTTTCAAAAAATTTCAGGTCCGTATAAATTTTATCGGTCTTGGGAAGATCATCCACAATAAAGCCTTCGGTTTTTAACCGCAACATTCCAAAAACAGATAAAATTATGGCGATTAACGTAAACGCGTAAACGAACATCTTGTGGTGCAATACCCATCTTTCAATTCTTAATAAAAGTTTCGTGAAAAATTTTACGTCCAGGTAATTTAACTGGCTTTTTCCCGGCACAGGCATATAACTCAAAATACCGGGGAGCAGTATAAATGAGATTACAAAAATGAACATGATGCTTATACCCGCAACCTGGCCAAACTCTTTAAGAATTGCACTTTTGGTAAGCGCAAAAACTGCAAATCCTATTGCTGCGGACAGGTTGCAAAAAAGTGTGACCACGCCCATTTTACTCACCATGTCGATAAGAGACTGTTGTTTATTCCCTGTATTCTTATAAGTCGAATGGTATTTATTTAAAAAATAAATGCAGTTTGGAATTCCTATAACAACCACAAGAGGCGGAATAAGCGCAGTGAGCAGGGTGATCTTATAGCCGAAAAGGTAGGTAATTCCGATGCTCCAGACTACGCCAATGATAACAACGAGCAGCGATAAAAGGGTGGTACTTACCGATCGGAACATCAGCAAAAGGATGAGCGCCGAAAGGCCCAGTGATCCGAAAATGAACCACTTCATTTCATGGGCAATCTTATCTGCAATCTGCGTACGGATCAATGGTAAGCCGCTTATATACGTTTGAATACCTGTTTTGGAAGAATATACATTTGCTGCTGCGATAATACTGTTGATAACGGTGGTACGGCCCTGGGAATTCAGCAGATCTTTATTAATACGCACAGCAGCTACATATGCATTTGTTGCAGGATTGTAAAGAAGCGTTTTGTAAAAAGGAAGGGTATAAAACACATTCCTCGAGCTATCGATTCGTTGCTGTGAATTAAGGTCTGCAGGGAAAACAGGCCGGGCGATTAATTTTTGCGTCGCTGTGTCATTTAAAAGATAGACTGCATTTACCACGCTCAACACCTCTTCTACATGAGGTATTTTTTTGAGATCATCATTCAGGTTCCGGTAGGATTCAAAATTTTCTTTTTCAAAGAATTGTTCGGTTTGCACTCCAAGCACCAGCAAGTTGCCATCTTCTCCGAATTTATCCCTGAATGAAAGATAGTCCTTGTATTTTGGATTGTCTGTGGGGATCGCTTTTGAAAACTCGTAGCTGAGTTTAACTTTGCCGGCAAAAAATGCCATCAGCGCAGAAGCAGCAAATAATAAGATTAATAGTAATAACCGGTTTTTCAAAACAAATTTAGCCAGGCGCTTCCACATATTTATTACAATTGTTGCGCAAAGGAACTAAATAATTGCCTGAATAAAGATTTGGACATGTTATTTGATATAACAAGACAATACTGGTAAGCGGGGAAATCAATAAAAATAGTTAGGTTTCTTTATCAGTCATCCAGCTTTTGCATTTCTTCATTGACAAAATCCATTAATGTTTTGATATTTTCCGGGGAGAAATCAAATATAAGGCCAGCTGTTTTATAGAGTTCTGGTAAGGTTTTCGTTCCACCAAGGCTGAGCGCTTTCATATAATTGTCAAGCGCCTCTTCAGGGTTTTTTTTGTATTGCATCCACAAACCTATCGCCCCCAACTGGGCAATTCCATATTCTATATAGTAAAAAGGAACTTCAAACAAATGCAATTGTTTTTGCCATGCATTTCCCCGGTATAAATCAAGACCGCTGTAATCAATAACATTATCGGCAAAACTATTTAGAATTTCTATCCATTGTGCCGACCGCTCTACAGGAGTATGCTGCGGATGTTCATAAATCCAATGCTGAAATTTATCAATAACTGCGATCCATGGAAAAATGGTAATGGTCCTTTCGAGCTGGTGTTCTTTTGCCCTTTTGAGATCGTCCTTATTTTCAAAGAAGACGTCCCAGTAATCCATACTGAAAAGTTCCATGGCCATGCTGGCTACCTCGGCAATTTCCATTGGATAATCCTTGAATGCATTAAGCTCAAGGTTGTGTGTTAAAAAGGAATGAACAGCATGACCGCCCTCGTGTACCATTGTTGTTACATCGTGCATCTGCCCTGCTGCATTCATAAAAATAAATGGAGCACCACTTTCCGGCAAAGGACAATTATATCCGCCCGGCGCCTTGCCATTCCTGCTTTCCAGGTCAAGGTGTTTCATGGCATTCATTTGTTTGAGGCATTCACCAAAGAAAGGCCTGAGTTGTTCAAAGCATTCGATAGACTTACTCAGGAGCTCACTGCCGGTTTTGAAAGGAGTAAGCGCTTTTGTGCCCTCCGGTTCAGCCTCCAGGTCCCATGGACGCAAGTTATCAAGCTGCAGTTTTTGTTTTTTCTTCGAATAAATTTTATTTACCAACGGTAAAATATGCTGCCTTACCGAATCATGGAAGTGGTAACAATCATCCTTAGTATAATCAAAACGTCCAAGTTCTTTAAATTTATAATCCCGGTAATTTACAAAACCGGCATTAATAGCAACCTGGTTACGCTTTTCAATTAATTGTGTGAACAAGGTGTTCAGTACATCCTTATCCTTAAGCCTTCTTTCATTTATTTTACGGTACACCTCTTCTCTCAACGTGCGGTCATGGCTTTCCAAAAATTTAGCAGCCTGCTGCAGGGTGTACTCCTGGCCATTAACTTCAATCATCATCTTGCCGGTGATCATTCCATATTGCTGTTGTAAAACCGCAAGTTCTGCCTGTATGGGAATATTTTCCTCCCGGAACAGCGCTATATTTTTTTCAACGTTGCGCAGGTAGGTAAAATATTTTCCGGGCTCGAGTGCCTTGCGAAAAGAAGAAGCAATTAGCTTTTTATTAATAGCATCGGCATAAGGTTGAATTTTTGGTTGAATCTCCATGCAAAAAAAGTTGAAAGATTCTTCCAGTTGCTTGTTAGTTGTATCGCAGGTCATTTTTATTTGCCTCCAGCATACATCTTCGTTTATCACTGCATCCAGTTCACTTACATCGGTTAGCCATTTTTTAAGCTGATGTATAGAAGTTATTTCCCTTTCCAAAAGTTCCTTGAAATAAGGTTCAATGCTTTCCCAGCTATTTACAACTAAATCCTTTGGAACAAATTTTCTTTCTATTTTTTTTATATCAGCGGATGCTTCAATCATTGGTTATTTTTTGAAATTTCTCAGCTACCTTTTCTAAATTATTTTACGCCACGACTTTCAATTTTCCTGGTAGCGGTTTTTTGAGGCTTCATGTCTTTCACATGTGCGGTCTGTACGGGCTTGGAGTTTACAGGACCGTCAACAATGCCTTCACCGGTTTCTTCAGGGGATTTGAGTTTTATTTCAATTTTATTTTTTTCAATGATCCGGTACCATTTAACCATTTTTTTCATATCACTGGCATAAACCTTTTCAAAATCAAGCTCGGGATAAACTTTTTCAAAGTATGCCTTCAAAGCTTTATTATCCGCATTTGCTTCGGGTATTATTTCTGTGCTTTTTTTCATTAACTGGAGCAATTCACCAAGGCTGAGGTTGCCGTCTGATGTTGATTTTGTCGTAAAAACTTCAATGCTCTCCAGGTGGGAAAAATTGTGCAAACGGGTACTCACAAATTTTGTAGTGTTATCCTCCAGTGAACGCACGACCGCACCATCGGATTTTGAAGAAACCAATTCAAATAAACCAGCCATACCGGTAACGGAAACTATCTTATTATAATCCATAATAGAAATGTGTTTTTTGTGCTGCAAGATAAATCAAATGCTTTTGAGTAATGTTAATGAAATAAAAAACCCCGAAATATTGTTTTGATGCAAAATAACACTTTTAGAAAACTGGCGTTTTAATTGATCGCTTTTCTTATTTATCCTGGTGGCGGACGTCGATTATTACCACAGGTTGTTTAATTGTCAACCGCGTATCTACCCATTTCCGGGCGCTGTCATTCCCGGGCATGCAATTTGGTCTGTCATTTGACGCAAGTACGACCATTGATATTAGCTTTAAAGCGTATATAAGAGCCCGCCTCCACAGGGATCGCCAGGTAAAAGCGTCCAATGAGCAGTAACTATATTCTATGAGCAGATTTTTATTTTGTTGTATTATTCCAATTTTCATGTACGCCGGGGTAAAAGGGCAATCGGTAAAGGGCATATTGCAAGATGCCATGGACAATACTTTTCTTTCAAACGCAACGGTAAAACTGATTGCTGCGGGTTCTTCATCACCGGAATATACTTCTGTAACCAATAACAAGGGTATTTTTATATTTGGCGCCATTCCCCAGGGCGATTACACACTCACTGTAACGTCAGTAGGCTATGAAACACTGGCTAAAGTAATTACAGTAGGAAATGACGGCAGTGACCTGGGAACCATTACGCTTTCCAAAGGCGCAAAGACCCTCCAAACGGTTGTAGTAAGCGGCGCTGCGCCTCCGGTAAAGCAAAAGCAGGACACACTTGAATATGCGGCCGGCCAGTTTAAAGTGAACCCTGATGCCAATGCGGAAGACCTCATTAAAAAGATGCCGGGAATAACCGTAGATCAGAAGGGCTCAGTAACTGCACAAGGAGAAAATGTACAAAAAGTGACGGTCGACGGACGCGATTTCTTTGGAGATGATGCAACAGCAACCCTCCGCAATCTTCCTTCTGAGGTTATTGATAAGATCCAGGTATTCGACAGGCTAAGCGACCAGGCCCAGCTTACGGGTTTTGATGATGGAAATACTACCAAATCTATAAATATTGTTACCAAGGCTAGTATGCGTACTGGTAATTTCGGGCGCTTATTCGCCGGCTATGGAACCGATGACCGCTATGCAGCCGGTGGGAATGTGAGTTTTTTCAATAACAACCGGAGAATCTCGTTGGTAGGGTTGTTCAATAATATAAACCAGCAGAATTTTTCTTCGCAGGATCTGCTGGGAGTTACCAATTCGAGAAATCGGGGAGGCGGCGGCAACCGTGGAGGTGGAGGCGGTGGAAATCCCCGCGGCGGAGGGGATGCTTCCAATTTTTTGGTTGGTCAGCAAAACGGGATAAGTAAGACCAATGCTTTTGGTATAAACTATAGCGACCTTTGGGCTAAAAAAATAGATGTTACTGCCAGTTATTTTTTTAACAACAGCAACACAGGCAATAATGAAACCATTAACCAGCAAAATTTCATAACAAAGGATTCAACCCAGTATTATGATGAAACTACTATTTCGAACCATATAAATTATAATAACCGGGCCAACCTGAGACTCAATTATAAAATTGATTCTTCAAATTCCTTACTCCTAACCTCAAGCCTTAATTTTCAAAATAACAAATCAAACAGCGAGGTTAACGGATTACAATATATTGACCAGCAAAATTTGCTCAGCAAGACTGTTAATGATATCAATAGTAAAACCTCAGGATTTAATTTAAGCAACAATATTTTATTCAGGCATGCATTTCCAAAAAGGGGCCGCTCTATTTCATTTGGAGTCAATACAAATTTCTCTGATCGAAATGGTAAGAATTATTTATCAGCTCAGAATATTTACTATAAAGGGAATTTTATCCTGGTGGATTCATTGCAACAATTGAGCGACCAGCAGAATAACGGAAATAAATATAGTTTGAACCTTGTATATACGGAACCTGTTGGGAAAAAAGCAATGCTTCAATTCAATTACAATCCTTCGTTTCAGAATAATCATGCCGACCAGGAGACATTTAATTATGATTACCCCGGTGGTAAATATTCACAGCTTGATACCAGCCTCAGCAACAAATTTGACAATACTTATAATACACAAAATAGTGGGATTACCTATCGCCTGGGCGACAGGGATAATATGATTTCGGCAGGCCTTTCCTATCAGTACGGAGAATTGAAAAGTGACCAGCAATTTCCGGCAATAACACAAATCAATAAATCTTTCAGCAACATATTGGGCAATGCAATGGCCAGGCTTAAACTATCATCCAAAAGTAATATCCGCGTGATTTACAGATCCTCTGTAAATCCGCCATCCATTACGCAGTTGCAAAATGTAATTAATAATTCCAACCAGTTCTTTTATTCAACCGGCAACCCTGATTTGAAACAGCAGTATACTAATAATTTTATTACGCGGTATACTTACACAAACAGTGCGAAGGGTACCAGCTTTTTTGCCAATTTATTTTTTCAGACTACTAAAGATTATGTTGCCAATGCTACTTATACAGCATCCAAAGACTCACTATTATCAAACACCATCACGCTTTTTCAAGGTTCGCAGATTTCAAAACCAGTTAACCTGGACGGATACATAAGTGCGAGATCCTTTTTCACGTTCGGGATGCCGTTGAAATTTATCAAATCAAATCTTAACTGGAATGCGGGGCTTAGCTATACGAAACTCCCCGGGTTGTTAAATAATGTTTCTAACATTTCCAATTCTTATAATTACAACCTGGGGGCTGTGTTATCCAGTAATATAAGCGAGTATATAGATTTCAATATTTCTTATTCGGCAAATATTAATGTGATAAAAAATTCTATCCAGCCGAATCTCAACAATAATTATTTTTCACAGTCTGCCGGTATCGTTGCTAACCTTCTTACCAAAAAAGGGCTGTTCTTTCAAAATGACTTATCCAACCAGTATTATAAGGGTTTGTCAAGTGGATTTAATCAGAATTACTGGTTGTGGAATATGGCAGTGGGGCAAAAATTTTTGAAAAACCAGGCAGGCGAGCTTAAATTATCTGTATTTGATCTTTTGAAACAAAATAAAAGTATTACACGTACTACCACAGCCTCCTATGTTGAAGACGACAGGAACGAGGTGTTGCAGCAATATTTTATGCTTACGTTTACTTATAAATTAAAGAACTTTGGAAAGCCTTCGTCCAATAACAGGGAAACGAGAGATCCAATGAGAGAGCCCGGGATGCAACGCCCCATGGGACAAAGCCCTTCTCACGGAAATTAAAATTGTTGGGTCCTATAAAAAATTTGATTTGAATGAAACGGAATTAATAGCCCGTCTTAAACAAAAAGACAGGGCAGCTTTTAAGAGTGTGGTAGATACCTGGCAGGATATGGTATACAATACTGCATTAGGAATTTTACAAAATGCAGAAGATGCCGAAGATGTGACACAGGAAGTGTTCATCAAGGTATTCGAAGCAGTTAATTCATTTAAAGGCGAATCCAAATTTTCTACGTGGCTGTATCGTATTACGCTAACGAAGGCGATGGATCATATACGGAAGAAAAAAAGGAAAAAGCGATTTGCTTTCGTCCAGGGGCTCTATGGAAAAAATGATGAGATGGTTATTGACCCGCCTGATTTTTTTCATCCAGGCATAAGTATGGAAAATAAAGAAAATGCAGCCGTCCTTTTTAAGGCTATGGAGCAATTACCTCCCAATCAAAAAACGGCATTTGTACTTAACAAAGTTGAAGGATTGCCTTACCAGGAAATTGGCGAAGTGATGAAAATTACAGAGTCTGCTGTTGATGCTTTATTACACAGGGCAAAAACAAATCTTAAAAAAATACTGGCGGATTATTATAAGGGTCTCAATAAAAATTAATTATAAATAAATAAGTTGCAGGCAATGATGGCAACTTATTTTAAATAATAGAATAAACACAGGTTTTATTTCAAAATAACGTCTAAAAAAATAATAGTAAAATGGAAGAAGAATCTATAAATAGAAAGATTGATGAAGTGCTGAATAGCATGGATAGCATTGAAAGGGCTGTTCCACGCCCATTTTTATTTACAAGGCTTGAGGCAAGAATGCAGAACGATAAGAATATCTGGATCAGGCTCTCATCTTTTGTAGCCCGGCCGGTTGTTGCATTCGCATGTATTTGTTTTGTGTTGATATTGAATGCTATGGTGATTTTCTTCGCACATAGCCCGGCTGTTTCGTTAGCGCAAGGCAATGAACTGGCTACCACAGATGAATACAGCCAGTTAAGTTCCAATTTATATGAATTTGAAAACACCAGGCCCTAATGGATACGATCACAAAAAATAAATCGCTCATTTCAATTATCATTTTCTTATTGGTGATGAATCTTGCCATGCTTATTTTTTTCCTTGTGCTGAATAACCAGGGCCAGAAGGATTTACGCCTCCATGATCAAAATGGAATTTCAGGTTTACTGCAAAAGGAGGTGGGTTTTTCAAAACAGCAGCTTGATAGTTACCAGTTGTTAAGAAAAAACCGGTCTGAGAAAGTACATGTATTGTTCGAAGACCTGCGAAAGGCAAAAACAGATTTCTATAATTTAATGTCCACCTCGAACGTGTCGGATTCATCGGTAACAAGGGCTGCTGACCTGATCGCCGAAAAGCAAAAAACCTTGGACCTTCAAATGTTTAATCATTTTCAAATGGTTCGCAACATTTGTACACCCGGTCAATTACAGAAATTTGACTCTACCATACAAAAAGTCATATCCAGGATGACTTCCCGCCCTGGGAAAGACGCACATGGCCACTAAAAAATGAACGATAAATTTTTTAAAACAATATTGCTAATCTTACAACAACTATTCAAAGTATGAAAACAAAAATCACCATGCTTGTTGCCTTTTTATTCGCAGCAACGGTAAGTATCCAGGCCCAACAGCGGATGCAGCGCCGCACAGTAGAAGAACGTGTAAAATCGGCGCTAGATAAGATCTCAGATCCCCTGCAATTGGATCAAACGCAGAAGGACAAAACCACGGCAGTTTTTACGGATTATTATACAACGCAGGATTAGATGAGGGAAGATGCCAGGGCTGGCGGTGCGAGACCTGACAGAAGTGAAATGGAAAAAAGGGTGAACGAGCGTGATGATAAATTAAAATCCATTTTTTCGGACGAGCAGTTTAAGAAATTCAAAAGTGATGTAGCGCCTACCCTTCGTCCTCAAAGACCACAAGGCGCCCAGGGGAGTAACAGTTAAAATCTTGGTTAGGATGGGTGAATGTAAAGGTTTGTCTTAGGGCAAACCTTTTTTGGGTGATAGTAACCGATAGCGGCTATAATAAACAGGCCTTTGCTTAACAGGCTTTATTTGGAATTGAATAACTTTATCATTGAGATTAAAATAACCGTGCTATAAATTTTCATAATTTACTACTTTACGGTTTAAAAGGATGGACAGGGCTAAGTTTTTTAAACGCCAGCCATTTTTTATAGAAAAATCAAAAAAATTGTAAAGATATGCAGGCTCCAAAACATGATAAAGAGAAACAGGATTTCCAGCTTGAAAGATTTATTTTCTTTAGTGATGGGGTATTTGCAATTTCCATCACCTTGCTTATAATAGAAATTAAGATACCCTATATACCTAATCCAACAGATCTTTTTTTGTGGCATTCACTTTCAGAAATGGCACTCCGGTTTTTAGGTTTCATAATAAGCTTTGGAATAGTAGGTCATTATTGGTCTGTGCATCACCGGATATTCGGGTATGTCGCGAAATATTCGAGTTCATTGATCTGGCTAAACCTGGCGTTTCTCCTAACGGTGGTAATGCTTCCCTTTAGCGCCGGCTTATTGGGTGAGTACAGTTCAAATACAAATTTGAAAATACCCTACGCTGTCTATGCCTTTAATATGAGCCTAACAGGTTTTATGAACTATTGGCTCTGGGTATATGTAAGCGGCTCAGGGAGACACATGCTTACACGGGATCTGTCGAAAGCCAGGATTAAGCTGGGTGTTTACCGGAGCCTTGTTATTCCTGTAATATTTATTATTTCATTGCTCGTTTCTTTTATACTTCCTATTATCTCACGTATTATTCTTTTGCTTATACCTGTAATACTCCACTGGGGTATGAAGACCCTTGAAAAACGCGCCGAACGTGATGAATCCGGTTCTCACAAAGTTACTCCCGGGAGTGACGCAGCCCATGCGAATGAGCCGCAAATAAATCAATAATATTGATGGCCGGGGGATCTTTCGAAAATGAGATGGCAACCACCGGATTTTGAAGCTTATAAGTCCTTTGTAGTAACAGATCCGATACCTGATTGCCCTGAAAAAGGAAACCTGGCTTTTTATTGAAGCACCAATAGCGTTATCTTATTTATTTTTCCGGTTAATTTAGAGATGAAATCAAGTTGCTCAAGTAACTGGCTGTCTCTTTGTTTTTCCGCAGCGGGTACTAATGCGGTTTTAACGGAAGCTTCCTGTGGCACATATTCCTGATCCATTTTAAGAAGGCTTTCTTCAAGCGACGAAATGGAACGTTTTACAATTTGGAAAGATTCTTTGTGGCCTTTGAACTTTTCCTCTTTAGGCATACTTGCAACTAAGCCCGCAATATTCGAAGATAACACATGATTGAGCACAACAAATTCATAGATGTCCTGCCTGTTGCGTTGTTTGCTTTTTGGTTCAGACAACATCCTGATAAAAGCAGCAGAAAGATTTGCCGTGCTTAAAAATACTTCTTTTCGCACAAGTTTATATTCCAGGTCGGAAAGTTCTTTCCCGCACAGGTAGTTTGCAAGTTCAAAAAGATAATTAATATTTGCTCTTAGAACATTGCTCATGTAATTTACCAACTGGTTTGATTCCCAATGAGGGAACAACAGATAACTGGCAAGAAATGCCAGGAGCGAGCCGATACCCGTATCCAGCAGGCGCTCTTCCGCAACGTTTACAAAGCCCAGCCCGAGAAACTGAAAGAGTATAAGAATGTAAGGTGTCATGAATATTACCATTACGATGTAATTGACCCGCTGGAATGTGTAGGTGCCGATCATAAAAAATACAATCAATACAAAAAGTATCGAACGGTCATGGATAAACGCAAGGATCAGTAAACCGATGACGCCTCCCGCGATGGTACCGGTGAATCTCTCAAAATTCCGTTGCTTAGTTAGGCTGAACCCGGGTTTTAGAATAATGATGATAGTTAATAATATCCAATAGCTGTAATGCCCGTAGGACAATATTTTACCAATAATATATCCAACACCGCAGGTGAACATCATACGTAATGAATGCCTGAAAACAGAAGATTTGAGTGTAAAATTTTGAATAAGTTCGGTGCCCGTAATTTTTTGATGCGTTACAAATCTTGCATAGTCGATGCTGCTTCGCAGTTTTCGGTTGAGCGGTACATCATTAAAATAATTAAGAATATCATTTACTTTATCTCCCAGGTTCCTTAGGTTGACCAATATCTTTTTTAGAACCAGGTTACTGGTATTGCTACCGCTTAAGTCATCAATTTTTATTTTTATTTTTTCCAGCCTGGGCAGGAGATCAATCCTTTTTTTATAAGAAGTGTTTGATTGAATTGCCTGCCCGATATTATCGAGGTCGTCGGCAATATCCTTTATGATTGCTGATACTTCATCCAGTATGCCGGTAGAAGAAAACCTTTCCCGGAGAGAACGGTAGTCATACCATGTTGCCATTATTTGCTCATATAAATCAACGAGGTCGGTAAAAGTAAGTAAGAGCAATTTTCCCGCCCTGCTGGCTTCTTTTACCAATTCCCTGTTTTTGAATAAAAGTTCACGGGCTGCATCTTGTTTTTCATTTACAATTATCTGCTGGGCCACAAGTTTTCGATATGCTTCATCAAGGTTTGTTTCAGAATCATACAATGCAGCTTTTATTCTCAAAAATTTCGCGGTTTCATGGATGCAGTCCCCAAGTGACCTTTGGGCCGGGCGATAAGGAGTAAACCTGTAAAGGAGGAGCGCTATAAGCATGTACCAAATACCGCCTGACAATATTAAAGCGCTTTGCATGATCACATCTGAAGGTGTATTTACTTTCGACATCCGGAGAATCATGATGAGAAGGGCGGCAGTACCCACCGAAGCTGCACGGTTTCCATACACTGTGAACATTGTAAGAAAAAAAGAAGCGATTAACACCAATAGGCCCAGAAGAAGTAAACTTTCATTTACAAAGCCTGTTAATAGGGACAGGAGAAATACAAAAATATTGCAGTACAACATTCCATTTCGTTTGTGTTGTACCGGCCCCGGTGCATCGCTGATGCTTATGCAAAGTGCGCCTTCCGAAATAATTAAGCCAAGGTCTATTTTGTCAAAAGCTGCGCAAATGATCGAGGGTAAAATGATCGCCAGGGTAATACGGATACCGTCAGCAAGGTATTGGCTGAAGAGAAAATACTTTACGTTTTGGGCTTTTTCGTTTATCTGGAAATTCATATTCAATCCCGCAAAGAAAGATACTAATTGTTATAATTAATCCCCTGCAGGTTAATTGCTTTATGGGTTTAGGAAAATTTGAGAGTATGGGTGTTTTGGTTGATCCGTAAAATAGTTACTTAAAAAAAGTCTTGGCCTTCGTGTTCGTTAATTATAAAAAATAATTACCATTGTTTTTCCGGAAGATTTTTGAATATCCACTTTTTAATATTTGTTTAAATTCATACTTTGCAAGATAAACCTGGTATGAGAATTCATAAGAAAGAAGAATTTGGGAAAAAGAAGCAGCATCTTGCTATGTTGGCCAAAGCCATTTCTCATCCGGCGCGGATTTCAATTCTGAAAATACTCGCAAAGAAAGAAAATTGTAACTGTAATGAATTGGTAGCACTGTTGCCACTTTCACAGTCAACGGTATCACAACACCTGAAAGGGTTAAAAAGCTGCGGTTTAATAAATGGTACCGTAAGTGGCACAAGCAGTATGTATTCCCTCAATAAGATTATTTTGAAAAAATTTGAAAAGGAGTTTAAAAAAATGATGAAAACGGTGGTATCAAAAAAATAATTTACCACGGGTTGCGCGAAAGTTGTTAAGATTAATAATTGTTATGATAATGTCTAAAACAATTGGCGGGTTTTTACTTGCAAACTTTTAATTTTGTACACCGATACATGTCGGGTCAAATAATATAATGGAAATTAAAGAAGAGGTTTTACAGGACGTTGTAATAAAATTTGCGGGTGACAGTGGCGACGGGATGCAGCTTACCGGCACACAGTTTACCAACAACACCGCAATGATGGGAATTGACCTTGCCACATTCCCCGATTTCCCTGCTGAGATCAGGGCACCACAAGGTACCTTGCCTGGGGTAAGCGGATTTCAATTGCGCTTTTCAAGCGACAGGATATTTACACCCGGCGATAACTGCGATGTATTGGTTGCTATGAATGCAGCTGCGCTTAAGACCAATTTGAGCGGCCTGAAAAAGGATGGCAAGATTATCGTAAATGTCGATGGCTTCGATGCAAAAAATCTGCGGTTGGCCAATTACCCCGAAGGAATAAATCCTTTGGAGAATGGAAGCCTTGATGGCTATGAAGTGATCAGGATCGATGTCACCAAAATTACCAGGGAGTCCCTGAAGGAATTTGAGATGGGGACCAAGGAAAAAGACCGTGCAAAAAATATGTTCGTGCTCGGTTTTTTATATTGGATGTACAACAGGAGTATGGACAATACCATCAGGTTCTTAAACGAAAAATTTTCGAAAAAACCTGATATCCGTAATAGTAATATCAAGGTACTCCAGGCAGGGTACAATTACGGCGATACTACGGAAACTTTTACCACAAGATATTCGGTCGAGAAAGCCAGGATGCCGGCCGGTAATTACCGGAGTATTATGGGTAACCAGGCCCTGGCATATGGCCTCATTGCAGCTTCACAAAAAAGTGGGCTACAGCTATTTTTAGGGTCATATCCTATAACTCCTGCAAGTGATATATTACATGAGTTGAGCAGGCATAAATCTTTTGGAATAAAAACTTTCCAGGCTGAAGATGAAATTGCAGCCATAACCTCGGCGATTGGTGCGGCCTATGGTGGGAGCCTGGGGGTAACTGCTACCAGCGGTCCGGGTATGGCATTAAAAGCCGAAGCTATGGGCCTGGCGGTAATGCTGGAAATTCCTTTACTTATCTGTAATATTCAAAGAGGCGGCCCCTCTACCGGTTTGCCGACCAAGACAGAACAAAGTGATCTGTTGCAGGCATATTATGGCAGAAACGGCGAGTGTCCTATGCCGATAGTGTCAGCATCTACCCCCAGCGATTGCTTTGAGGCCGTATATGAGGCTGTGCGCATTTCTGTGCAGCATATGACCCCGGTGATATTTTTAAGTGATGGATATATTGCCAATGGAGCAGAACCGTGGAAATATCCTGAAAGCAAGGACCTTCCTTCAATTGAGGTTAAATTTAAAACGGAGCTGGGGCATCACGAGGAAATCTTTCAACCATACCTGAGAGATGAAAAATTGGTAAGACCATGGGCAATTCCAGGCTATCCGGGGCTTGAGCATCGTGTAGGCGGCCTTGAGAAACAAAACATAACCGGCAATGTAAGTTACGATCCGGATAATCACCAGATGATGGTAAAGCTACGCCAGGAAAAGATTGATAAAATAGCGGATTATATTCCGGAACAAAAAATCGATAATGGTCCTGATAAAGGAAAAGTACTGGTTCTCGGATGGGGGAGCACTTACGGTGCTATAAAATCAGCGACTGTAGATCTGCTTGCCGAAGGTCATTTAGTATCGCATGTACATCTGCGGTATGTCCGTCCTTTTCCTAAAAACCTGGGTGAGATTTTGAGAAATTTTGAGCATGTGTTAATCCCGGAACTTAATAATGGACAATTGATCAAAATTATCCGCGACCAATACCTGGTAGATGCGAAAGGCTGTCATAAAATTATGGGGATACCTTTTACAAAACATGAATTGGTAGATGAGGTTAAGAAATTGCTCTGATATTTGGTATGATTTCTCTTGTGTTAGTCTTTGGCACAACCGATGTAGAAAATCAAGTCAATACCACAATGGCATTCACAAAATTTCAAAATCCTGTAACGAAAACAGGCGGTATTAATTCAAGCCTACTGACGATACTCCAG
>JBDTLZ010000059.1:0-4372 GCA_039934515.1 Ginsengibacter sp. | reverse complement strand
GCACCGCCAAATAAAGCCAATGATTTATAAGTATTAAGCCAGTCATCCATGAAGTGGGGTAAATGCCTCAATACTGATAAAAGAAAAATTAGTAAAGCAATTAGTAAGGCGGCCAATCCTCCTTTTTTTGTAAAGATGATGATTAAAGCAGCGATAATCATTAGGCCTGCCGATGTATAGGCCAGGCCAGGATTCAGTGCCCATCCTTCGGACCAGGCCGGGGGCCGGCCTATAATAAAATCTTTCGATATAATGCAAAGAACTGCGAGCGCTATTATGCCTGTCGCAAAAATGATGCGGCCGGGTTTTATTAGTTTGTCCATTTATAAAGATTTAGTTTGAATGATTAAAGGCAGCATGTTTAAATCATTAATTAGTTTTTACAATTCATCCTCATCGGTAACCCCCCCCTCAGGAAACGTGAGACAAATGGTACGATAATAAACTGCTAAGTAGCTAACGGGATACATTCGTGATATCGCATGAAAGAGAAAAACTCGCTATTTCATACCTTGCATATTTTAGCAATCAGTTATCCGGGATGGGATTGGTAAGGGCCTGCAACTGAAAGATAATAAAAGATTTTTGAAGATACTGTCAGGGTAAAAATTGAGTACGGCCATTCTTTCATCTTTAAAGAATAAGATCCGGGCCTTTGTACAAATCAATTATCGAATGCCTGCAAATGTTAACTATTGGATACGCACACCATCAATTAATAACTTATGGATCATAAAAATGATTTAAATATGCAACGACAATTGGCGTCTGTCCTGAAAGTCCTTACCCTGGCCGAACGTTTGAAATTTGAACTACGGCACAGTTTTACTTCAAGCGGCCGCCGGGAAAGCGTCGCTGAACATACCTGGCGGATGTCGTTAATGGCAGTTTTGATAGCGCCTTTATTGCAACAAAAAATTGACCAGGCCCGGCTCTTAAAAATGATCATTATACATGACCTTGTTGAAGCCGAAGCAAAAGATGTCTCTGCACTGGATATTTTAAGAGATCCTGAAATTAAAGCCCTTAAAATACAGAAGGAAAGTCAGGCAATTGAAAATTTAGGTTCGGATTTAAAAGAAACCAATGGACAGGAAATTTATGATTTGTTTTATGAGTTTGAACACAAGGAGACTTACGAAGCAAGGGTGGCAAATGCCTTGGATAAGCTGGAGGTTCAATTACAACACAATCATGCAGACTTCTCAACATGGGAAGAAATTGAATATGATATGTGCTACATGATGGACAAGCACGTCTTATTTGACGAAACGCTGCAAGAATTGAAGCAACAAATTGAAGACGCAGCAGAACAAAAAATGCAACAGGCAGGGGTTAATACGGAAGCTATAAAGCGACGGGTTAAAAATTAATGTATTGGTTCGATAGCATAGCTCGGATTTCAGTCCGGTCAATTATCTTTAAGCAATCTTAGTTACCCGTTAATTTTTATTTAAGCCTTTTAATTAATGATATGACTTTAGAACATGTTGCTATCTGGACAGAAAATCTTGAAATGCTGAAAGCTTTTTATATCAAATACTTCGGTGTAATTTCCAACGACCAGTATGCTAATAATTCATACAGTTTTAAGAGCTGCTTTCTTACCTTTGAATCCGGCGCCAGGTTAGCGTTAATGACAATGCCAGGAATTCCGGATAACGCCAACGATACCGTCAATAAGCAACATAAAGGCATTATCCGCCTGGCTTTTGGCGTTGAAACTATTTCGCAAGTTGACGCTGCGGCTGATAAACTTAAAGATGATGGATTTCAAATTTTGCGTGGACCGAGAAAAACAGGCGACGGATACTATGAATTTGAAACGCTTGATCCAGATAATAACAGGCTCGAAGTAACCTGCCTCTATCCGGGGCGGGGATCAATATCCGGGAAGGAATAGAGCGGGTAACTAAATTCTTTTCAAAAGTTAATGTTCCATCATGCGAAAAATTAATTTTTAATAATAACACGTCATGTTTTTTCAGCAACAGTATGAATTTGTACAATCTTCGCGAAATGTTTTGCTGGATTATTGTAGCCGCATATCCAACGAACACTTTGTAGTTGAGAACAGTAACTTTGGCAGGGGTAGTATTCGCAATTTATTAGTGCACATTGCCAACACCTATGAATTTTGGATTGGCAGAGAAGCACTGAAAAAAAACATGATATTTACCGAATATGCTTCGATAAAAAATATCGCAGCGGCCGGGAATTTTTTCTCCAAAATTGACTTGTTAATAGAAGAATTCATCAATGTGTACCAGGAAAAACACCTTATTGATATTGAAACTGAAGTTCATGGTAAAATAATGATGGCTTCCCCATATAAATTATTTACTCATGTAATAACCCATGAATTTCATCATAAAGGCCAGATCCTTTCATTGAGCAGGCACCTGGGTTATATACCTGTTGATACAGACGTAGTACGATGAGGAGGATTGATATAAATAAGCCAACGGGATAGCCTCAAAATTTTTCGATCTTTTATAAATGCTTTGCATTAGACATTGAACCGGGTGATTGTTCATAGGGCTGAAAATGTGCCAGTCTCCAGCAAAAATTTATTTATGAACCAACATATTAAATTAAAGGAGTATTTATTTTGTTAAAGTGGCAAAACCATGTCGTACTAAAATGGCGCGAATTCAAAGACGAAGAAAACCAATAAAAGACATCAGGGTAGAGTAATTATGCCCGATTATGTACATGTCAGGCGGTTATTTACATTTTTGCACAATATTCTTTCTTTTAAATAGGTTATAGATAAGGGTTCACTGGGATTTTTGTGTGTGAAACGCGAGCCGTTTCTCCCATTTACAAAAAGGGAAGTTTTCCTTAAAAAACGAGTGTCCGTTGATAAAACATTTAAAATATCTTTTTTTAAAAATTTCGGCAATAAAAAACAGGCACACCTTAAAAACCATTTTCCATAACGCATTCCTTTCAAATAATTTACACGCCATGTATTGATGATTTCTCTACCTCTTCTCCACCTCCAAAAATCAGGAGATTGCGTATGAGGAAGGAAAACAAAGTATGTTTGCAAAACTGGTATATCGATCAGTACTAATGCCAGGAAATTTACATCCCGATATCCGGAATATTTAATGATGAAACCGACACCATATTTTATACCGTGCAATTCGCAGAGAACAAGTTGTTCGCGTGTGCGTTATTTGTTGGTGGTATTGCTGGCAGGCATGTGTTCTACGGGCTTTAATCAAAAAAAAAATGTACGGTTTGAACATTTAAATATCAATTCCGGCCTTTCACAAAGTAACGTTCTTTGTACGCTGCAGGATAGCCGGGGATTTATCTGGTTCGGCACGCAGGACGGGCTGAATAAGTATGATGGTTATCGTTTTACCGTGTATAAAAAAGATTCTAAAAACTCCCGAAGCCTTGGTAATAATTACATAAAAGATATCATAGAAGACAATAGTGGCGATTTGTGGATCGCGACCTGGGGCGGAGGATTGGATAGGTACGACAGGCAAAAAGATGAATTTATTCACTACAGGAATGATGAGCACAACACAAATACTTTGTCCGGGAATTTCCTGGTAAGCCTCCTTAAAGACAGTGAAAATAAAATATGGATTGGTACAGAATTCGGGATAGATGTATTTAACCCAAAAACCAGTTTATTTATTCATTATAAGAAAAGAGCCGGAGATGAAAGTGCTTTAAGCGACAATACCGTAACCAACATGATGGAGGATAGCCAGCAAAATATATGGATCGGGACCAGTAACGGAGGCTTGAATATGTTTGACAAAAAGAACAATGTGTTTACCCACTTTAAACACCACGATCAAGATCCTGGCACAATTAGCAGTAATAATATATGGACCATTTTTGAAGATAGTAAGCAGAATATCTGGGTTGGTACTGTCGGAGCAGGATTAAATTTATTGGACAGAAAAACCGGGAAGTTCCGGGTTTTCAAAAAGACAAATACCGGGAATAGTATATGTGACAATGTGATCTTCTCTATTGTTGAAGATAATGACGGGATTTTATGGATCGGATCCGAAAATGAAGGGATCAGTAAACTGGATACAAAAACAGGAATATTTCAAAATTACCGGCACAATGATTTTGATAATAATAGTTTAAGCAGTAGTTCCATTAATCGTATCTATAAAGACATAAATGGAAATATCTGGATAGGGACTTACAACGCAGGCATAAATTTTATAAATTATGGAATAAGTAAGTTTACCCAATATAAACACAGCGTTGAAGAAAATAGCCTTAGTAATGACAATGTGTTGTGTATTTATGAAGATAATAAAGAGAATCTTTGGATTGGAACGGATGGTGGCGGGCTGAATATGTTTGACAGGAATTCCGGGACGTT
>JBDTLZ010000058.1:0-5103 GCA_039934515.1 Ginsengibacter sp. | reverse complement strand
CCACCAACGGTTCAATGCATCCTGTGCCATTTCTTTTTGCGCTTTTGAACCCCGGCAAAGGGTTAGCAAAATTTCAAATCCCTGTCGCTGGTGAAAGCTTTCTTCCTTGCAAACCCGTATCATTGCCCGCGCATAAGGTCCATAAGAAGCACGGCACAGCGGTACCTGGTTCATAATAGCAGCGCCGTCTACCAACCACCCGATTGCGCCAATATCTGCCCATGTTAAAGTTGGGTAATTAAAAATTGAGGAATATTTAGCGGTACCGGTCAACAGTTGGTTAATCATTTCTTCACGGCTAATGCCCATAGTTTCCGCTGCGGCATATAAATAAAGCCCGTGGCCCGCTTCATCCTGCACCTTTGCAAGCAAGGTAGCTTTGCGCTTCAACGACGGAGCGCGGGTTATCCAGTTTCCTTCCGGTAACATTCCAACAATCTCGCTATGGGCGTGCTGGCTAATCTGGCGAATCAGCGTCTTTCGATAATCATCGGGCATCCAGTCTTTTGGCTCAATCTTTATCTCCTGCGCAACTTTATCATCGAACACTTTTTGAAATAGATCCTGCATCGTAAAATTTTAATGAAGTTACTCATTCGATGCTAAAAAACTAACGATCGTTAGTTAAAAATACCGATCGCAGCGCCGCTGCCGGTTAAAGCCCTCAATTAGAAAACTTCAATCCCGGGTATTATTTAATCAAGAGAGAATGTATTTCAAAACGAAATTTTATCCCTTTTTCTATAAAAAAATGATGCCGGCCGTAACGCAGGATGGAGTACAAATACCCAAAAAAAGAAAAGTGGAATACCCGGTATTTGGATTGACTATCAGGAAATAAAACTGCAATACCGCCTGGGCTGTTCCGATTACCAGCAGTAAAGCCCCCCATAGATTTTTAAGATCCATTGGCAACAAATCGAGGGTGCAAATTGTTTCCTTATCTATTAATTGGGTACGAATCCTTTTGTATCATTTATTTAAAGTAGTACATTTCATAGATATGAGTGCAGACAGCGGGCGCGATCCTATTAATTTCAGGCATCATATAAAGGTTTTTTCATAATACACGGGAAAATCACTATGTATAGGTACCCGATCTCTAAAAAGAAATCTGCTAAGTATTTGTATCATCGCTTAAAAGCGTTTAATTAATATATGGTAATAACAACCCTATAAACACAAGGCCGCACACTGATCGAATGATGGAAATATTGATGGATTGCCGTGAAAGAGAGCTGATGAATTTAGAGCCAAGAGATGCGGGTGTCATACAAATTGCCAGTGGCTTGATTGACCGGGCATGCTACGTACACGGTCTTATGTGACCAGTAAAAATAAAAAGTTTGTTGCCTTTTATGTTACACCATTGGGCAGGTACTGTTTAAGCAATCTCTAAACCTTGTGATAATGGGTTTCAACCTGGCGGCAAATTGAACTACATGTTACAAAAACAAGAGGCAGGGTAGCAATTATTAATTTATAAATAATGACATAAATGACCTGCCAGGAAAAATTTGAGTAACAGCTAAATCCGGGTTTGAAAAAGTGAGTCATGATTTCCAGGCTTTTCTAATAATGTTTGGAGAAAATAATGCCACCCCCGATGATGATTTTGGAGCAAGCGGCGAAAGGTGTGCCAGCCCTGCTTAAAAAAGATTCTATTTATTTACTGTCAAAATCCACCACAACTTTCTTGCTTCTCGGATGCGACTGGCATGTTAAAATAAAGCCTGCTTTTACTTCTTCCTGTTCGAGGCCATAATTGACTTCCATCTCGACTTCGCCTTCAACAAGTTTTGCTTTGCAGGTACAGCAAACACCTCCTTTACAGGCAAAAGGAAGATCTGCACCTTGCGCCAGCGCTGCATCCAGGATATTGTTGCTGTTATAGTCCAGCTTGAAGGTGACACTTCGCCCATCCATTTTTACTGTGATCTCACTGCCCTCATCTTCCGGCGATTCTTTTGTTGTATAAATTTTTATATTTTTTCGGGCAGGAGTTGTGAATAATTCAAAATGAATACGCTCTTTTTTTATTCCCGTTCCTTCTAAAAACTCTTTAACAACGAAAATCATCTTCTCAGGACCACAGATAAAAAACTCATCAACAGCAGCCAGGTCGAGTAACCCCGAAAGCTGTCCGCATTTTTCTGTATCGATTCTTCCATAGTTGATAACGGCATCGGTGCGCTCCCTGCTTAATATATGATAAACCCTAAAACGTTGCATGTGTTTATCTTTGAGCGCTTCAAGATTTTCTTTAAAAATTATTGAAGCTACATTTTTGTTTCCATACACAAGCGTAACGGCACTTTGCGGCTCCGTGGCCAAGATGGTTTTGATGAGTGAAATAACCGGGGTAATACCACTCCCTGCTGCAAAAAAAACATACTTCTTTTTATTGGAAACAAGCACCTCGGTATAAAAATTTCCGGTTGGCGGTAGCAACTCCAGCACATCGCCTTCTTTAAGTTCATGGTTGGCAAAGGTGGAGAAAGAACCGCCGTATACTCTTTTTACGGCAACCCTCAGTTCATTATCAAGCGGGCAACTGCAAATCGAATAAGACCGTCTCACTTCTTCACCATTGATACATGTTTTAACAGTGACGTTCTGGCCTTGTTTAAATAAGAAATCTTTTTCCAGGCCTTTCGGAATGTCAAAAGCAATGGAAACGCAGTCCTTTGTTTCGCGCTGAATATTTTTAACTGTAAGCTTGTGAAAATGTAAAGCCACTGCCTGTTTTAAATTTATGATTTCCTGTTTTTGATCGTGGTCATATTTTTATGAAAGACGGCTTTTTGTTTTATATCCGCGCTGCCGTTTACCCATTTTATTTCGGGCGGGTACTTTAACCCGCCAATCAAAATGGCAACCATATTTTCTTCGAGTAATTTCGCATCGGTTTTCCTGCCTGTTCGCTGCCAGCTTTCTATGCCGCCTATAGCCGATAAAATTGTGAACACAGCTATATCCGGGTCAAGCGCACCTATTTCTTTGTTTTCGATCCCCTTTTGTACAATAGCGGCTAGCCGTGTACGGTAGTTACGCCGCTGGGCTTTGAAATCACTTAAAAACGGCTCGGGTAAATGCTTCCATTCATGATCGGAAATGTAAATACTTTCATATTCAAGTATCATCATGGAGATATGGAAACGGATGATGCTTTCAATTTTTACCAGGTACAATTCAGGGCCTAGTTCAACGTCTCTTAAATTACCTGTAAACAAGCGGGCGATCCCGAAACAAATATCTTTTAAAATGGCATTTTTAGATTCGATATGATTGTACAGGCTTGGCGCCTCTACGCCAATGGCCCCGGCAATATCCCGCATTGATGTAGCGGTAAACCCTTTTTTCCTGAAAAGAGTCGCCGCCTTTTGAGTTATCACCTCTTTTTTTGACCCGTTTTTACCCGGAATTATTTTTGCCATATCACTGGAACCTATTCGTCAAAACTAACACTTATTAGTTTTTTAAAATAGTTATGCCTCGTTTTGCGCAAAGCCTTACTCTTATTTAAATTTATTTTACCGTGCTTTTGCGATTTAGGACCAAATAAGGATTATTAATAATTAAGTTTGCAGCATTTAAAAGTAAATGATGAAATTACAATCGGTAGACAGGGTGGAAAGTATTTCACCGGAAGATTTTAAAAATAATTATTATTTGCCCAAGAGGCCATTGGTAATTACAGAACTTGCCAAACAATGGCCTGCCTATCACAAGTGGACCTGGGATTATTTTAAGGAAATTGTAGGTGATAAAAGAGTTGGGCTTTATAACAATGTAAAGAGCGATGCCTATACGCCAATAAATACAGCCGATGATTATAAAACTTTTGGGGAATATGTTGATATGATTAAAAAGGGGCCTGCGGCCTGGAGGATTTTTCTTTTTAATATTTTTGACCATGCCCCCCAGCTTATAAAGGATTTTACCTGGCCTGAAGACCTGATGAAAGGATATGTAAAAAAATATCCTATGTTGTTTACAGGCGGGCAAACTTCTATTACACACATGCATTTTGACATCGATCTTTCCCATATACTTCATACCCAGTTTACCGGCCGGAAAAGAATTTTATTGTTCCGGCATGAAGAGCAGCATAAGCTGTACAGGAAACCGTTTGAAGTGCTAAGCCTTGCAGATTTTTCCAATTACAGCCAGGGCTCTGGAAACCCCGATTATGAAAAATTTCCGGCATTGAAGCATGCAGTAGGCTATGACCTCATTTTGGATCATGGTGAAACTTTGTTTATGCCGGCCGGATACTGGCATCATATGGAGTATCTTGACAGTGGATTTGCTATGAGCCTGCGCGCCCTGCAAAGCACCATTTCAGGAAAGGTAAAAGGTGCCTGGAATTTATTTGGAATGAGAAGTATCGATACACTTATGAAAAAAACGACTCCAAAGTGGTGGTATAATTATAAAATAAAAAAAATTGAAAAACTGGCGCGCCAGGAAATGAAAAAAAATTTTTCAATTAAGTAGCAGAAAATTCTTTTTATAAAAAATTATTGTTAATTTAGCAGCCCATTCGCGTTTTTCCTTATCCTACAATTTAAAAACCGCCCACACAAACCCAATAGCTGTTTTAATTAAGATTTCAATTGTTTAAAGTAATATCCTCCTTCAAGACATTGTCAAGAAATTAGAATTTTTTCTTGTGGTTTCAGAGGTAAGCAAGGCCGGTGATTTTTATCACTGGCCGTTTTTTAAAAAATTTTCATGTTTGTTTTTTTTCCGTATCCTAACAAAAAGATAGCCCACCCAAAACCAGTAGTTTTATTAAAATATCTATTGTTTTAGATTAATATTATCCTTCAAGAGATTGTCAGGAAATTAGAATTTTTTCTTGTGGTTTCAGAGGTAAGCAAGGCCGGTGATTTTTATCGCTGGCCGTTTTTCAAATCATTGTCACATTTGTGTTTTTCCTTATCCTACTGTAAAAATAGCCCACACAAAACCGTAGTTTTAATAAAAAATTTTATTATTTAAAGTAATAGTTTCCCTGAGGGAATATCCCGGGGGATCAACTCTTTTTCTTGTGGTTTCAGAGGTAAGCAAGGCCGGTGATTTTTATCACTGGCCGTT
>JBDTLZ010000057.1:0-7910 GCA_039934515.1 Ginsengibacter sp. | reverse complement strand
AAAATGACCAGGACCAACACGACAATTACAACGGGCCTGTTCATCTATCATGTTTTAAATTGAAAAAATCATCTTTCTTTAAAATAATCCTTTTTAACTCCCCTGTAAATCCTCCACGAGCCATAAATTAATACGAGCACTGCAAAAATCTTTCCGGGTACGCCATCGGTAAAATTATTGTAAAGATGAAATTCTTTAGCAAAAAAAATCAATATGCCGACACCTATGTATAGAAATCCCATGCCAAAATCTGTTATGCTTTTCATCAAAACATACCGTTTCGTCTTTGGATCAGGTGAATTTTCAAACTCTTCAAGACTCATATACAAAATTTATTTTGGCAGGTAGCAAGATAAAAAAAAATAGAGAAATCCGCTTAAAAATACAGTTAACCATTTAAATATTTATCAGAAATTAAAAAAAACGACCCTCGTCCCCGGATGAACCCAAAAATAACTGGTACCGTCCTTGCCTTCAGATTTTTCCGGAATTGCAATCGCGGAAGATTTTCAGGCTCATAAAAGTTCCCTTACCAAAATCCGATCATCCGATTGTACGACTGTATCCTGCCTCATATTACCTTTCAATTTACTAAATATTTCATCCAGGCTGTACTGTATACCTCTTTTATTTTAAGGGCTTTTTTACTATTTTTTTTAACATTCAGTACCCCGGGAACATCCGCCTTCACGACTGTGCAATAATCTCATCAACAATTCCCCGGGCTGTTTCAATGTTTACATTGTTATCCCTGAATATTCTTATATCATCTACCTCCTATTTATAAATCATGGGTAACCCGTTTGTTATATTGCTGCCCAGTGACAGACGATTGAATTTCCATAGGTGTTGCAGGGGGAAGTGTTAATATTCTTTTGTGGTTATAAAAATAAGCCCGGGGATAAGTTTGCCGTCGGTTCGCCTTTTCTCAAAGTCATTAAGACAATGTTTCAGCCTACAATACAAACCTATTATCATATACCCTTTCCTAAACATAAGATGCTGTTTCGATTTTCATTCCATAATTTATTGCAATCCTCCATCACCCGAAATTTAAAATCTCACTTATAAACCTGGTTGAGATCCTGCAATCATCCCAATTCTATTAAAAATGTAAGCTTCTAAACCCTAAATTTGCTGCCAAATGAAACCATCATTACCACAGGGCACGAGGGATTTTGCTGCAGAAACACTGTACAAAAGGCAATTTATTCTCAAAACTATCAGGGATGTTTTCGAGCTGTATGGCTTTGAACCCCTTGAAACACCTGCTATGGAAAACCTGGAAACGCTGATGGGCAAATATGGAGATGAAGGTGATAAGCTTATTTTCAAAATCCTGAATAACGGTCTTGACAATCCCGCAAAAAAAGAATTGGTGCAAAAAGGCTTTGAGCAGGTCCTTAGCGGAAAAAATGAAAAAAATATTACTGAAAGAGCGTTGCGGTATGATCTCACCATTCCATTTGCAAGGTATGTTGCGATGAATTTCGGTAAACTAACGATGCCCTTTAAGCGGTACCAAATGCAACCGGTATGGCGTGCAGACAGGCCTCAAAAGGGCCGTTATCGTGAGTTTTATCAGTGTGATGCCGATGTGGCCGGAACCCGCTCTTTACTGAGTGACGCAGAATTTGCGGCGATTTACCTGCAGGTATTTAAGAATCTGGCTATTAATGTAGAAGTAAAAATCAACAGCCGTAAAATACTTTCCGCACTGGCAGCGGCCTGTGGCAGCGATAAAATGATGGCAATTACCATTGCCATCGATAAGTTTGAAAAAACTGGTATCGAAAAAGTAAAAGAAGAGCTGAAAGAGAGCGGTTTGTATGCGAAACAGGTTTCTATCATAGAAAATTATTTGCAAATTACAGGCCCTAACGAGGATAAGCTTAACCAAATCATCGCGTTGCTCGGTAATACGGAATTGGTACAAAAAGGAATTGAAGAATTAAAAAGTATCCTGTATTATATAAGACAATCGGGTGATCCGGCAGATATGGGTGAAATCAATATTGACTTTACATTGGCGAGGGGCCTCGATTATTATACCGGAATTATCTACGAGGTTAAAGCAACGGATGTGGAAATGGGGAGTATTGGAGGTGGGGGGAGATATGATGACCTCACCGGGCTTTTTGACTTACCCGGAATTCCAGGGGTTGGCATTAGTTTCGGTGTAGACAGAATTTATGACGTAATGAGCGAATTGGACACTTTTCCGCTGGAAATTAATAAGTCAACCGCCGTCCTGTTTTTTAACCTGGGTGACAAAGAGTCCCTGGTTGCATTTAAGGAAATGCAAATCCTGAGAAAACAAGGTATCAGTTGCGAGATTTTTTATGAGAACGCAAAAATGGACAAGCAATTTAAGTATGCCGCCAAAAAAAATATTCCTTTTGCCGTCATTATTGGCTCCAATGAACTGGAACAACAAACCTGTGTGGTGAAGAATTTGTTAAAAGGGGAACAGGAAATAATTCCCATCGGTAATATTTCTTCCTATTTTTCAAAATAATCAGGTTACTTTATCCAAAATTTGACATCAATGGTTCAAGTTGATTGTTTTTAAAAAAATTTCAAATAATCGCTAACAAAAATCTTAGCCTTATAATTTAAAATAACTATTTATGAAATCGATTTTCAGGATCACTTTCTCAATTTGTATTGCAGCTCTATTATTTACATCCTGCTCCAAAAAAAGCAGGGAAGGTAAAATGATACCTAAAAATGCAATGTTCGTGGCACACCTCGACACAAAATCCCTGAAGGAAAAACTTACATGGGATGATATTAAGGAAACCAGCTGGTATAAAAAAGCACTTGCCGACACCTCGGCAAAAGATTGGATGAAAAAGCTTCTTAACAATCCTGAAAATAGCGGTATCGATCTTGATGGAGGGATCCTGTTTTTTGCTGTGAAAGATGCGGGGCCGGATGCCAACATCGTGATGGAAGGGGTGATTAAAAGCCAAACCGATTTTGCGCAGTTCAATAAAAACCTGGATTCAACCTCAGGCGTTAGAAAAGAAGGCGATTTAAATATGATGACCATAAAAGGTGAAAGTGTCGTTGCATGGAACGACAAAAATTTTACGTATGTTATAAACTCAGGTTCGGCCAAATCGAAGTTTGGCCCAATGGCTGGCGATAATGGCCAGGCTAACATGGCACCTTTGGTAGATAAAACAAATGCACTGTCTGCGGTGTGCAAAAATTTATTCTCTTTAAAGCCCGATAGCAGTCTTGGAAGCAACGAAAAGTTTACAGACCTGCTCGCTGAGAAAGGTGATATGCATGCATGGATAAATTCTGAAGAGATGATAAAAAGCTCTCCATCGTTAGGAATGCTGGGTATGCTGAAGTTGGATGTGTTTTTAAAAGACAATATTGGCACCTACACCGTAAGCTTCGAAAAGGGTAAGATCAATATCAAACAGAAAGGATATGCAGGCAAAGAATTTACTGATTTCCTGAAAAAATACAGTGGTGGCGGTATCAATACAGATATGGTTAAAACGATTCCATCAAAGGATGTATTTGGTGTTTTAGCTATGAATTTTAAGCCTGAGGGAATAAAAGAACTCATAAAACTCAGCGGCATGGATGGATTTTTAAATATGTATACCGGGCAAATGGGATTCAACCTTGACGATTTTGTGAAAGCCAATAAAGGAGACCTTGCCCTGGCCTTTACTGATTTTAAGATGAGGAATGATTCCAATACTTTTCCAAGGCCGGATCTGAATATTCTATTTTCAGTTTCCATCGGTGACAAACCAAGTTTTCAAAAGCTTATTGACGCGGGGAAGAAAATGATGGGCCAAATGCGTGAAAATGACACTACTATTGCTTACGGGCAAAATGATAAGGAGTTTGTCATAAGCAATCACCAGCATTTTTTAAACGATTACCTTGCGGGTAACAGCAACAATAAGTTTGATTTTGTAGATAAATTCAGCGGTCAACCGATCAATATCTATGTCGATATTCATAAAATACTTACTGTGTTGTCTGCCGAAAAGAAAGGAAGTCCCGACGATGACACGATAATGAGTGAAAGCCTCAAACTCTGGAGCAATATTTACGTGGCAGCAGGCAGTATGGAAGGAGATGCCATGACAGGCAATACAGAAATAAATTTTATGGATCAAAATACAAATAGCCTGAAACAATTGAATCACTATTTTGATGAAATTGCAAAAGTTGAAATGGCAAGAAGCGAGCGGGCGAAATCCGAAATGTCACCGGATTCCCTGAGTGCGCCGCCTCCGCCGGTAGACATACCTGCCCCGTCAGATTCAGCATCTCATTAATACGCCTGGAAAATTATTCAAAAAGAGTGAAAAGATTATGCAGATAAACCTGCAGGAAGTTGTGCCCGATTATATTTCAAGGGAGAATATCGGAAGGTCGCAGATATGGGGCAAAAACATATCGGTTGAAACCGGTGAACATCTTCATATTGTTGCTCCGTCAGGTAGTGGAAAGACTTCCCTGATGCATTTTATCTATGGTTTGAGAAATGATTATACCGGTTCCGTTTTATATGGTGATATGGATGTTAAAAAGCTTTCCCCGGAAAGCTTTTCTGTATTCAGGCAAAAGCAAATAAGTATCATTTTCCAGGACCTCAGGCTATTTCCAGGCCAGTGTGTAAGGGAAAATCTCGAGATCAAAAGATTGCTGAACCCATATCACGAGCCCGGCAAAATAGATGAAATGGCCAGGCGCCTGGGTATATTTTCAAAATTGGAAAACCTTGCCAAAACCTGCAGCTATGGCGAGCAACAACGCATCGCCATTATTCGGGGCCTCATGCAGCCTTTTGATTTTTTACTCCTGGATGAACCTTATAGCCACCTTGATGATGCCAACAGGCAAAAGGCAATGGAGCTTATTTATGAAGAATGTAACGTTCGCGGTGCTGCTATGATTTTCGCAGATTTAAAATTGATTGAATTTTTAAAGGGCGAAAAGATCTTAATGCTTTAACCGGAGAATTGAATTATCGATGGCCTTATCATATAAAAATATTGAACCCTTACTTATTTCAGGAAAAAATATATTTTCCAAATGGATGGGTTATTTCGGACTGGGCATCGGTGTGCTTTTGCTACTGGTGTCGATGCAAATGTTCATTAACATTCAGCGGCTTCTTAAAGAGAACAACCCCCGTAAAAATGGATACGACTATATTTCCATTTCAAAGATCGTTACCAATGAAAATATGGGCGGCGACAATACTTTTAATGATACTGATTTAACAAACCTGGAAAAACAACCGGGAATCGAGGCCATTTCGCCATTAATTGCCAACCAGTTCCGGGTGAAAGCCAGTGCCGGCACCATCATTCCCTTCAGCACCGACCTGTTTTTGGAAAGTGTGGCCAACGATTTTATTGACACCGTTCCTCCTTCATTTACATGGCAACCCGGACAGTTAACGGTTCCTATCATTTTTTCTTCAGATTTTCTAGAAATGTACAATGTATTTGCCCCTGCGCAGGGCCTGCCCCAACTTTCAGGCAGAACCATCTCGTCAATAAATATTATCCTGGAATGTTACGGAAAAGAAGGCGTTCAGAATTTTAAGGGAAATATAGTTGGCTTAAGCGACCGCATCAATTCGGTACTGGTGCCCGATACTTTCATCAAATGGAGCAACCTGAATTTCAGCGGAGTTACAAAAGTAAAGCCGGCAAGGGTCTTTATTAAAACAAAGGATGCCAACGACCCGCAGCTTATTGCCTACTTTGACAACAACAACTATCACCTTAATAAAGATAAAACCAAGTTTGGCCGGGTGAAGGGAGTGTTGCAAAATATTGTAAGTGCTTTGGCTGTTTTTGGGATCCTTGTAATTGTCATGGCCCTCATGCTTTTTTCTTTCTACCTGCAATTGATGATCGCTAAGAGCAAGGATAATCTTCAGCTATTGCTTACCCTGGGGTATTCACCAAAATGGCTTGCTAACAGCGTAGCCAAAACATGGCTGCCTGTATACCTGGTAATTATTTTAGTCGCTCTCATTATAACTGCTATCCTAAATATCCTTTTTGTGCAATTGTCTTTTGTTAATCCCGCAAGTCTTTCCTGGTTTATACATTGGAGCGTTATTGCAACCGCATTGTTATTATTATGCCTAACCATCTTTATTAATTCGAGGCTGGTGAGGAAAGAATTGGTGAGGATAAATTCTTATTAAAACAGGCAGGCACTACAAAATAACGAATAAGGAATTCGTTGTTTTATCGTTTTGGATGCTTTTATTCAGTTAGCGGCAGTGGTTTCTCCAGCTTTCTTCTTGCGTATTCTTTCTTAGTTCTTGTTACTTGCGGTTGAGGCCTCACCCCAACCCCCCTCTCCTGCCGGGAGGGAACTGACTTACCAACGGTGCTGTAATAGCTTTGGACCTTTTTTAGGTTAACGCATCATTTAGGGGTTGAGCTGATCTTACAAATTTCCTTATCGTTACTTTTTTTCTGTATTCAGTAATTTTCTTTAATTGAGATTTTACGGCAAGTGAATTGGCAATGTCTTCAAAAAACCAAAACGGGATTTCAAATTGAATGACGCCGGTCATCCGGAGACCTCTTTCCTGCTTCTTAGTTCCTGCTTCTTCTTTCTTCGTTCTTCCATCTTATTCTCTTCCGCATCTCTATAAAATATTCTCATAAATAACCGCCGCACCCTGTCCAACCCCTACGCACATGGTGGCAAGACCGTAACGCACTCCTCTCCTTTTCATCTCATATAACAGGGTGGCCGAGATGCGAACACCACTACAGCCCAACGGGTGGCCGATAGCGATAGAGCCACCATTGACATTTACTTTTTCAAGATCCAGCCCAAGCTCATGAATACATGCAATAGCCTGCGATGCAAAAGCCTCGTTAAGTTCAATAAGGCCCATGTCACTAACGGTAAGGCCTGCACGCTGTAGTGCCTTTAATGTGGCAGGTACAGGCCCAATACCCATAATGGCCGGATCAACTCCCGCAACTGACATACTGATAACTTTAGCCATCGGCTTACAATGATATTTCTTTACCACTCTGGCATCACCAAGTAACAATGCCGCAGCACCATCGTTTATGCCGGAAGAGTTCCCCGCCGTTACAGTCCCGTCTTTAATAAAAGCAGGCTTAAGCTGGGAAAGCTTTTCCAAAGTTGTTTTTCGCGGATGCTCATCCCTGTCAAAGATGATCTGTTCACTTTTATTAGGAGTTATTTCTACAGGTATAATTTCATCTTTCCATTTTCCGGATTCCAAAGCTGCAAAATATTTCAACTGGCTTTCATATGCGAATTTATCCTGCGCATGCCTTGATATTTTCCATTGCCGCGCAACATTTTCTGCAGTTTCCCCCATTGAATAGGGATAATACCTGTCTGTAAGTTTCTTATTGGGGAAACGCCAGCCGATGGTCGTATCATAAATTTCCGCTTTCCTGCTAAAGGCACCCTCAGCCTTGCTCATTACAAAAGGAGCCCTGGTCATGCTTTCCACACCGGCTGCAATAAACAGGCTTCCGTCACCGCACCTGATAGCCCGCGAAGCGTCCATAATTGCCTGCAGGCCGCTGGCACATAAACGATTAACAGTATTTCCCGGCACCGTAACCGGCAATCCCGCCAGCAAAGCGGCCATACGGGCTACGTTGCGATTATCCTCACCAGCCTGGTTGGCGTCACCGGCAATTATATCTTCGATTTCATTCACATCAATTTTACCATTGCGTTTGAGGATGCCTTCAATTACAATTGCCAGCAGGTCATCGGGCCTTATATTGCACAAAGAGCCCCCATATCTTCCAATTGGTGTTCTCAGTGCATCAATAACGTAAACATCTTCCATTGTTTTTTTTATTTTAAGGGCATGTAAGATACTTAATAGCTGTGAGCCC
>JBDTLZ010000056.1:0-17485 GCA_039934515.1 Ginsengibacter sp. | reverse complement strand
CCTGAAAAACTGGAATATACCGCTGAAGAGGGTTATAAAGGCGCACATTTTGACCATCATTATAATTGGATAAATGCTATTCGCAATAATGGACAGGTAGCGGAAAATCCGTTATTTGGATATCATGCCGCAGCGCCGGCACTGTTATGCAACGACAGCTATTTCAGTAATAAAATAATGCAATGGGATCCGGAAAACCTTAAAGTAATAACTGATAAATAAATAACATGAAAAAAAATTTGATTCTGGGTCTCCTGCTGACATTTGCGATCATAGTTTCCTGTAACGGGTCCAAAGAGGTAGCCGATAACACACTTTCAAAAGAGGAGCAAGAGGAGGGTTATCAATTATTATTTGACGGGAAGACCATGGATGGATGGCGAACCTACCAAAACAAATCTGCAGAATCCTGGTTTGTCGATAGCGGAACATTACATTGTAAAGGCAGCGCTGCAAATTATGGGGCTATCACCGCAGATCTCATAACGAGGGACCAGTATGAAAATTTTGATCTGTCAGTTGACTGGATAATATCTCCTAAAGGCAATAGTGGCATACTATATATGGTTACCGAAGACAGTGCTTATTCACACTTAACCGGGCCGGAATACCAGATCATAGATGATAAAAATTTTCCTGAAAAATTGGAGAACTGGCAACTTACTGCGGCCAATTATGCTATGGATCCTGCACCCACTGCCGCTCCTAATCCCCCCGGACAATGGAATCACACACGAATCGTAGTAAATAAGCTCCATGTGGAACATTGGTTGAATGGCAAAAAAGTTGTGGAATATGAATTATACAGTGATGACTGGAAGAAGAAAAAAGCGGCAGGCAAATGGAAAGATGTTGCCTCTTATGGCCAGTCCAAAAAGGGTCATATCACATTTCAAAATCATGGCAGCGAAGCCTGGTTTAAAAATATAAAAATCAAAACACTGTAGCGGGCCGGTCAAACATTTTTTATTACTATACGCAGTTCCTGTAAAACTTTTTTGGCATCGCCAAATAACATCGATGTTTTAGGATGGCAGACATCTATATTTTGCATTATTTCGTTTAGGGTTAGCGTTAGCGGGTTAAGATATGTAAGCCGTTAATTGTATTGTAAACCGACGACTTTAATTTTTCTTTCTTTTTAAACATTTCGGGCATCCTGTCGGTAACTACAAACCCTCCTACAACGTTCAGGGTTCCTGGTATTACCGCCAGGGATCCAGGGACAAGGGCAGTATAATTATCTTCCGAAGCTTTTCCGATCACAATGATTGCACCAATAATCACCACTCCATGAATTGCATGGGCGCCGCTAATCAAAGGGGTATGCAGCAAGCCGGGAACTCTTCCGATTATTTCGATGCCGAGACATTGTTTTTAGCAAGTTGCTGTATCGCCGCATGCTTTTATAAAGGCTGGTAATATCCCAACAGAATCTTCGACGTAATAGCTTCGAATTCGGATTTACCAGGTGAGTCGATTGAGAGAATGAGGTCAGTATTATTGAGTGCATCTTCCCTTGACACAATTTTTGCACCGCATCTGAATATTTTGTATCTGAAGCAAATGCATTTTCGCCTGCATTGCTTTCAACAAAAATTCCCACATTCAATTTTTGCAAAATGGCTATATGGCCGGGTAAAATAGAGACCCTGGTTTCTGGTACGGGTTCTTTTAAAACACCAATTTTCATAGTATGAAATGAGCTTCTAAAGTATCGAAAATTTAAAACCTTATGGTAAAATGCTGCTTTACCTTAAAATCAGGATTAAAAAAAACAAGGCCAATAAAAAAAAGATCCAGCGTTAAAGTTACAGCCGGGTGCTGTTGAATTTGTTGCCAGGCTTCCTCCATTTCGATGCTCCAGTGGATGTCATCAAAAATGAGTATCGAATGGCCGCCTGATTTTTTTTGCAATGCTGAAAAATAACCAAGGGTGGCCTCTTTGCGATGATTTCCGTCTACAAATGCAAGATCGACTTCATTTATTTTGGCCAGTATGCCAGGAAAAGTTTCGTCAAATTTCCCTTCAGTTAAACGAATATTTGGCAACCCGGCTTTTTTAAAATTCCGTGAAGCTATTCCCGCTATTGCTTTAGAACCTTCGAATGTATACACCGTTGACTTTTTATTGCCACAAGCCAAATAACACGTGGTGATCCCAAACGAAGTACCCAATTCAATAATGGTTTCGGGCTGGTAATATTTAATTATCCTGAAAAGGAGTTGGGCAAATTTTTTATTTTTCAGTGACGACCTGGCTATAGAACTGACTTTTCTCCTGGTAGAAGGTATTACCGCCGAGCCGGCACCAAAATCTTCAACTTCGATACGGCTATTATCGCTAAGAAGCTCATTGCGTAAAGGCTCAATTTTATCATAACAATCGCAGGATTTTGAATCATTCAAAACATGTATTACAAAGTCAAACAGGAAAGGGGAATGAATACCGTGGCCTTTGCCGTTTTTTGCGCGTATATAATAGCGCAGGTATTTTTTTGCCAGTTGAAACGAAGAATACATCCTGGTATGGGTTTAAGCAGTAACAGGATTTTTTTCCCATACTTCAAATGTGTACGCATAATTGTTAGCTTCATCGGCAGGAAGTGATTGCGCAGAAACTTTTTTCCATTGATTGGTATCTATCTGAGGATAAAAAGTATCACCTTCAATAGTTGCATGCACCCTTGTGAGATAGATCCTGGAAACTATGCCCATCGTTTGCTTAAAAATCTCTCCGCCCCCGATTATAAAAATTTCTTTGGCGTCGGATTCCCTGGCTTTTTCAACGGCAGCATTTATATCATTGACAACATACACATCCCCGGGATGCCAGTCTTTTTTTCCTGTCACTACAATATTAATTCTTCCTGGTAAGGCCTTTTTCAGAGACTCATAACTTTTTCTACCCATTATCACGGGCATTCCCCACGTTTTATTTTTAAAGTATTTGAAATCATTGGGCAGGTGCCATGGCAGGTTATTTTTTGAACCAATAACTTTATTTTCCGATGCCGCGACGATGTGAGAAAGCATTGCTTTTATAGTTTACCGGTTAATCCACGCTATGATTGATTTGTTTACGTGGTGATTTAAATACTATCATCAAAGAATTTTTTGCGAATTTTTTTTGTTCGTGGCCGAAATCTACAATGGAATAATCAATCAACATTTACACGGCCACCGGTGCCTTAATACCCGGGTGGCTCTGGTAGTTCAATAATTCAAAATCTTCATAAGAAAAATCAGCAATATTTTTAACTGACGAATTTATTTTCATTTGAGGCAACGGTAAAGGTTTCCTGGTTAACTGGAGTTCAGCCTGTTCAAAATGATTTTTATACAAATGAACATCTCCAAAAGAATGAACAAACTCTCCCGGCTCCATGTCACATACCTGCGCAACCATCAGAGTAAGCAAGGCATATGAGGCAATATTAAAAGGAACTCCCAAAAAAACATCGGCGCTTCTTTGGTATAACTGGCAGGATAGTTTTCGCCTGCCTTCTTTTTCGTCCGGATTTGCCGGAACGGTATAAAACTGGAACATACAATGACACGGCATTAATTTCATTTGGGGTAAATCGGCGACGTTCCAGGCACTTATGATCATTCTACGGCTATCAGGATTTGTTTTGAGCTGGTGAATGAGTTCGGCTACCTGGTCAACTATCTTACCATCAGCGCCTTCCCAACTGCGCCATTGTTTTCCATAAACGGGTCCCAGGTCACCATTTTCATCCGCCCACTCATCCCATATCCTTACGCCATTTTCCTTCAGGTAGCGGATATTTGTGTCACCTTTCAGGAACCACAGGAGTTCATAAATAATGCTTTTTAAATGCAATTTTTTTGTGGTCACCATGGGAAAACCTTCTGCCAGGTTAAAACGCACCTGGTATCCGAATAAACTTCGTGTACCCGTGCCCGTGCGATCACCCTTATCGGTGCCCTCATTGATTATTTTTTGCAAAAGCTGCAGGTATTGCTCCATAGCCGCAAGTTAATTAAAAGCGCACAGGTTTTAAAGAACCCGGTAATTCCTGCGGCTCAACATGTTTTGAAGATAGTCTCTCCATCTCATCACAAACCCATACTGTGAGCACCCGCGTGCTTATCTTATAGCCAGGTGAACAATTTACAGTCGATGGGCTGCCGGATGGAAGCGAAAAGCCCGGTGAAGCTTTTGCGGTTGGTTTTGCGCAGGACTTGCAGCGAACATCCGGAACAAAAGCTCACCAGGGAACCTCAGATCACAGCCCCACGGTTTTTCCAGCCGGCAAAGCCTAAATAGCCCCAAAACATAAACTATCTTATCTTTGCCGGTCAGTTAAGAAACATGAGTAAAAAAGGGAAGGTTCTGATGGCAATGAGCGGTGGTATTGACAGTACCGTGGCGGCGCTCATGCTTCATCATGAAGGATATGATGTTGTGGGTATTACTATGAAAACCTGGGATTATGCTACGAGCACCGGCAATAACAATAAAGAAACCGGCTGCTGCAATATTGACAGTTTTAACGATGCAAGGGCTGCAGCGGTACAGCATGGATTCCCTCATTTTATTTTAGATATACGCGAAGAATTTGGCGATTTTGTAATTGACAATTTCGTTGAAGAATATATCGCGGGGCGCACACCAAATCCCTGTGTGATGTGCAATACCCACATCAAATGGCGCGCTTTGTTAAAAAGAGCCAACGCGCTGGGTTGTGACTATATTGCCACGGGCCATTACGCACAAATTCACCAACACGATAATAACAGGTTTTTTATAAGAAAAGGTGTTGACGAAACTAAAGACCAGAGCTATGTGCTTTGGGGCTTGCAGCAGGATCTTTTAAGCCGCACGCTACTTCCATTGGGCACCTATCGCAAAACCGAGATCAGGCAGATGGCGCATGATTTCGGGTATCCCGAACTGGCAAAAAAAAATGAAAGCTATGAGATCTGTTTTGTGCCCGACAATGACTATCGTGGCTTTTTAAAAAGGAAGGTCCAGGGCCTGGAAGAAGAAGTTTCAGGCGGATTTTTTGTTGACACATCCGGGAAAATCCTGGGTCCTCATAAAGGTTATCCCTTTTATACAATAGGTCAGCGTAAGGGCCTTGACATAGCGCTGGGCAAACCGGCATTTGTAACCGAAATTATTCCTGAAACAAATACCATTGTACTTGGGGATGAAGAAGACCTCAACAAAAATACCATGGAGGTTGCAGGCTTAAACTGGATAAAATATGATGGCATCACCAACGGGACGGAAGCGCTTACTAAAATCAGGTATAAAGATAAAGGTGCCCTTTCCAGCCTTTCTTTATACGAAAATGGTGTGAATGTCCGTTTCTATGAAGCTGTTAAGGGCGTCGCGCCCGGGCAGAGTGCTGTATTTTATGAAGGGGATGATGTGATCGGTGGCGGTATCATTCAAAGGGAGAAATTTTAGGTAGAGAAAAGTGTAGCGCCCTGCCAATTGTGCAGCATTTCAATCGTTTTGTTGCTCTTTAAATTACCTATGTAAAAATCTTAATAATTCGGCATGACTAAATACTTTATAGGATTATTTGTTATTTCCCTTTTTTTTATTTCCTGTAAAAAACAGGAAGAAATTGTAAATACCGGATCTGTCGCTGCTTTTTACCCGCTGGAAGTAGGAAAATATATTACATACAACCTTGATTCAACTGTTTTTGTAAATTTTGGGCAAAAAGATACTGTGGTCAGTTACCAGGCGCAGGACAGGGTGGATGCCGAAATCACTGATAATATCGGCCGGCCGGCTTACCGCATTATCCGTTATTTACGCAAAGATGAAACCCAGGATTGGTCTCCCAATAATACATTCCTGATCGTTCCTACCGATCTTACCATTGAATATGTTGAGAACAACCTGCGCTTTTTGAAGCTACAGCTTCCCATTAAGCAGGATTTTTCCTGGAAAGGCAATTCCTATATCGATACCTATTCCGTTGATTCGGATGTAAAATACCTGGACGACTGGGATTATATATATGATAGCGTCGGGGTTCCGCTGACCCTCAATTCTCTTGCCATGGACAGTACTGTGAAGGTATTGGAAAGAGATGAGTTTTTGGGACAGGATCCTTCAATACCAGGGACGCTTTATGGTGAAAGGACCTACGAGGTAGAAAAATATGCACAAGGGATCGGTTTAATATACCGTGAATTTTTGCATTGGGAATACCAGGGGAGCCAGGGCAGCACACCTGGCTATTACACGGGTTATGGCGTAAAGCTTACCATCACCGGTCATAATTAACCTCCCGGGTATAGAAGTGGCGCTGTACAATTTACAACACTGATTTTGTACCATTTATGAAAAAGACCTATTTTTTATTTTTCACTCTTTCACTCTTTTCATTTTATACGTCCGCCCAATTTACCAGGTACATTGTGCGGTTTAAAGATAAGGCAGGCACTCCTTTTTCGATAAACAATCCAACTGCATTTCTCTCGGCCAAGGCAATTACAAGGCGAACAAAACAACATATTGCCATCGATGAATCAGATTTGCCTGTTACGCCGCGATATATCGACAGCGTGAGACTTGCGGGCAATGTTACCATACTCGATCAATCAAAATGGCTCAACCAGGTTTGCATTCAAACTACCGACGCTGCAGCACTTGCCAAAATCAACACAATGTCTTTTGTGATTGCCACGCAACCGCTCAGGCGGCCTGTAAATACACAGCTAACGGGCAATAATAAATTCAACGAAGAGGTACATTCAATTGCAACCGCACAATCGGTAAATGGTGTCCAGGATTTTTATAATTACGGAAATTCCTATCAGCAGATCCATATTCACGATGGTGAATATGTACATGATAAGGGATTTCACGGAGAAGGTATGTCACTGGCTATACTTGATGCAGGCTTCTACCATTATCTTTCTCTTCCCGCATTTGACAGTGTGCGGACCAACCACCAGGTTATTGAAACTTATGATTTTGTGAGCAACGAAGTAAGTGTCGATGAAGACCACCTGCATGGCATGCAATGTTTTTCTATTATCGCCGCCAATATTCCGGGGCAACTCGTGGGAAGCTGCCCTAAAGCTAATTTCTATTTATACCGTACAGAAGACGTATCCGGCGAATCTCCGGTGGAAGAGCAATATTGGGCTGCAGCAGCCGAAAGGGCTGACAGCATAGGCGTTGACGTTGTTTCTACCTCGCTGGGCTATACGCAATTTGATAATGCTGTTTTCAATCATACCTATGCAGACATGAATGGCCACACAACCATTATTGCCAGGGCTGCGGGTTTCGCTGCAAAAAAGGGAATGATCGTCGTTGTTGCTGCCGGAAATGAAGGTAATGGTTTATGGCATTTTATAACGACACCGGCGGATGCCGATAGTGTTCTTACAGTTGGCGCCGTCGATGCGTTGGGCATTGTAGGAAGCTTTAGCAGTTACGGACCTTCCAGCGATGGGCGGGTAAAGCCGTCCGTAGCGTCAGTAGGGGTTTCTACTGCCCTGTCATCAGCGACGGGCGAAATTATTTCAGGCAACGGAACATCGTTTGCAACGCCTAATATGGCAGGCCTTATCACCTGTCTTTGGCAGGCTTTTCCCGATTTTACCAACATGGAGATCATACAGGCGGTAATAAAAAGCAGTAGTATTTATAACAATCCGAATGATCGCATAGGGTATGGCATCCCAAATTTTCATGCAGCCTTTGACGACCTTAACGAGCAATATGTATTGCGTAATATCAACAATTTTCCGGGTAATACCTGGATGAGGGTTTTTCCAAATCCGTTTGCATCCAATTTCAAACTTATCATCAAACCGCAGCGTACAGGCACAGGAATTTTCCGCTTGTATGATGCTTTGGGAAGATTGTATGTTTCCAAAACTATAACCCTGCAGGAAGGACAAACACAACTGGTGCCATTTGACAATTTACAGCCTTTACAAAAAGGGATCTATACCCTGGAATTTAATGATGGGCAAAATAAGAAGATTATTAAATTGCTTGCACAGTAACAGGCGATGCGATAATACTCTTTATACTTTAGGAGTAAACAAAGCCACAAATAAAGTATCTGCCTGCATTTCATATCCTTCCAGGTATTTCATACCGAGCAGGCTCAAGTGAAATTCCCGCTGAATATAAGCTACATTTTCTTCATTTTCTTTTTTAAAGACTGAGCAGGTGATGTATACATAATATCCGCCTGCCTTCAAATGCGGAATGGAATGTTCCATTATTTTCCTTTGCAAAGCTGCATAGGTTGCTATATCTTTTTTATGAAAAAAGGCAAGCTGTTCAGGAGTCCTGCACCAGGTACCGGAGCCCGAACAAGGCACATCGGCTATTATACAATCGAATGGCCCGGGGATCGTCCCTGCTGTGGAACACGGCAGCTGCAAATCGACTAATACCGATTTATAATTTTTAATGCCAGCCACATTAAAACGATTCTCCAGGCTCTCAAGGATATTAATTCGTTTATCACTAACCGTTAGTTGTACCTGCTTAAGAATATCCACAGCAAGGATGGACTTGCCCCCACTTCCCGCACAACAGTCCCACAGTGAGATGCCAGGCTCGCGGCTTTCGACCCGTTCCTGCAACATGCGCAATGTTTTCTGTGAATTATAATCCTGTACTACAGCCTCCTTGTCTATATCGATGACACCGCTCACTTTTTCATTATTGTCGAAAGCAAGGCAGCCTTCACCAAGGTCTTTGAAAAACAAGCCTGCCGTTTTTATTTTGCCTGCAGTTACCTCTTTACAGCCAGGCCTTATGCGTATATAAAGCTTTGGCTGAATTAAAAAAGAAGCGTTGTATTGCCGCCTGGTTATTTCATCACTAAGCTCATCCGCAAATGGAAATATTTTTTCCACATCAAATTGTTTACCCACAACTGCAAGCTTTTCAATTAAGGGAACTATCGCTCCAGGTGCCTGTGGAGCATCGGTTTCGCATAAGTACGAAGCCAACCGAAGCTTACCTGCCCGATCCATTTCGCCACTAACGCCATAGCCTAAACGAAAATAATTATAGCACAAGGCAGCAATGAACTTTCTATCGCGTGAGCCATGCTTTTTGTGTAGCGCAAAATATTTTTTCAAAAAAAGATGGAAGGGTTCATTCCCCTTGTAAGCTGTAAGAATCGAGATTGCATATTGCAAATAACGGTGATGGTGACTGCCATCAATTGCTGAAGATAAGTGCGGGCCGGCGGTTTCCATTGGCTATTTATTATTGGCAGGACCCATCATAGCTCAAGAAGTGCTTTAACCGGATCTTTGCCAAATAAAAGCTGGGAGGGATTTTCAAGCATTTCTTTTACACGCACAAGGAAGCTTACCGATTCACGGCCATCGACAATGCGGTGGTCATAGCTTACTGCCAGGTACATCATGGGTTTAACAACCACCTGGCCTTTGACTGCAACAGGCCGCTCCACGATATTATGCATGCCTAGTATAGCGCTTTGTGGAATATTGAGTATCGGGGTGCTCATCAACGAGCCAAAAATTCCGCCATTGGTAATGGTAAATGTTCCCCCGGTCATTTCCTCGATGGTAAGTTTGCTTTCTTTAGCTTTTGTAGCGAGCTGAACAACTTCCTTTTCAATCTCGGCCATACCCAGGCTTTCGGCATTCCGGATTACGGGCACTACTAGGCCCTTTGGCGATGACACCGCTATTGATATGTCACAAAAATCATGATAAATAATATTTTCCCCTTCAATACGGGCATTCACAGCCGGCCATTCCTGCAATGCAAAACAACAGGCTTTGGTGAAGAAGCTCATAAAGCCGAGGTTCACTTCGTGTTGTTTTTTAAAAATCTCCTTGTATTTCGTCCGCAGTTCCATTATCGCACTCATATCTACTTCATTGAACGTAGTGAGCATCGCAGTTGTGTTTTTTGCTTCAACCAATCTCCGGCTTATTGTTCTGCGGAGGTTACTCATTTTTTCAATTTTTTCTTCGCGCCTGAAAAGTTCTTTTCCAATTGCTCTTCCCGGATTGGTTAGGGCGTCCAGCACATCGTGCTTGGTAATTTTTCCATTGGAGCCCGTAGCGGTCACCTTGTTCACATCCATTTTTTTATCAGCCAGTATTGCTGCTGCGACAGGTGTTGCCTTGGGGTCTTTACCGGCAACCTGCTTTTCTTCTTTTTTTACCTCTTTCTTCTCTTCTTTTTTTTCTTCCGCCTTTATTTCTTTCTTGGCAGGCGAATCTTTAGCCGGGGTCGATTCCTGGGCTTTCACCTCTCCTTTTTCAGGTTCGGCAGCTTTTTCTGCACCCGCAGCAGGTTTTTCTGCCGTGTCATCAATTGTACAGGCAACATCTCCTATTTTAAGGGTATCATTTTCCTTCGCAACCGTGTGTAATATTCCTGCTTTTTCTGCGTTTATTTCAAATGTAGCCTTTTCACTTTCCAGCTCCGCGATTACTTCATCCCGGTCAACCCATTCACCATCTTTTTTTATCCATTTGGTAAGGGTTACTTCGTTGATGCTTTCGCCAACTGAAGGAACTTTAATTTCTATCGGCATGTATTATTTTTAAGAATTACAAACCTAAGCTAAAATGCGAAATGCACAAAGGTTGTCTAAAAGCTACCAATTGCAATTATGAAAAAAAAGTATTTAATTTGCACCAGTTTTTCCACCATCCGGGAATGCCCCTTTTATTTTTCCACTAGCTACGAATACCCATTTGCTCAATAAAGAGTTCCGAACGATAAATTAGGCAACTCTTTAGTTCAATTTCTTGGTATTTTTATATTTACCGGCTTAATAATTTAATTAGTATTTTCAAAGTTCAGTTATGAAAGGAAAGGTTTATCTCGTCACCGCTATGGTACTTTTTTCGGCCGCTGCTCAGTGCCAGCTTGTTAACAATGGTGCAATCACTATACAAAACGGGGGATATGTTATGGTTGCCGGGGATGTAAAAAATACAAACGGCACTATTACCAATGACGGCAAAATTGAAGTTCAGGGTAATTTTATAAATACAGGAACAGGCACGTACACATCGACCGCCAATGATGATTCATTGATCATGTCCGGTGCCGGCATCGATACCCTAAATGTGGGAAGTTCAATCCTGCACAATCTTACGATCAATAAAACTTCGGGTACTGATATTGTGCGGTTGGGTGCAACAACAACCGTGATTACAAAGCTGGATTTTCTTTCAGGTGTTTTATCAACCGATCCTGTTGCAAACCCTTTATTTAAATTAGTAGCTCCCGTAACCGCTGTTTTTAATTTTGCAGCCGGCAAGGAAATCATTGGCAGTGTAATGAGAACCAGCTGGACCAACGGAACAGTAAGGAATTTTAACCAGGCTAACATGCAGGTTACTACAAATAGCGGCACAGCTCCGACTAGCTTCACCGTGACAATGCTCCCGCAAAGCGGAGGCGGAGATCCCACCCAAAGTGAAAGGGAAGTAAAAAGAAAATTTTTGTTTGTTCCCACAGGCGGAACAGGATACACTGCCGACATACGCTTTCCCTATGTTACGGGTGAGCTGAATACAAATGTTGAGGCCAATATCGTACCGTGGGAATTGGTGTCCTCAGAATGGAATGCACGTTTGACACCCATTACCCGGGATGCAGTGAATCACTATGTAGCGACCACCGGCATTCCGGCGGCAGATCTTGCCCAGGAGTGGAAGCTCGCAGATCCAAAATATACTTTTAATGTAACGGCATATTTACGGGGTGCATGGAATGGTGCAACGATGAATACCAGCCTCAATACAGGTGGCATTATCCCGTTAACACAGCCATATAATACAACACCGTTTAATTACGCTGGAACAGAATTTGTTGCCAGTATTCCTAATCCAAATATTGTTGACTGGGTACTCGTGGAACACCGCAAACCTTCAACAGGTTTGCCGGCAGATGCCTCATCGGCAACTATAACCGGGCGTAAGGCTGCATTTCTTTTGAACAACGGCACTGTCGTTGACCTCGATGGATTTACCCCGATTGCGTTCAACATAGCGAAGCAGGGAGCCTCCTTTATTGTAATCAGGCACCGCAACCACCTGGGTGTATTGAGTAATGCCATTCCGTCAAATGCTGCCGGAACTTTCGCAAATGATTATTCTACCCTAGCCAATAGTTATAAACCAACCGGCGCTCCATCAAATCCCGTAGCTTTACTTTCCGGTGGCATAAAATATGGTCTTTGGTCGGGCGATGCAAATAAAAACGGAGTCGTAAATGCAACGGATATCAATGCGATTAAAATAGCCATTGCAGCTTCGGCATCCGGGTATTTATACACAGATGTAAATTTGAGTAACAGCATTAATGTAACGGATGCAAATCTCACAAAGGTTACCATCTCTTCTTCCGGGGCAGGCGGAACGCCAGCGAGGGGAGAATTGGTGAAAAATAAAATCCGGACCAACCTTCCTGACCCTATCTTTGAATAATTTTACCTCCAAAACATGAAAAAAGATATTATTATGAAAAGTTATTTACCTAAAATCGGCTTAGTAATATGCACAATAGTGCTATTTATGTCGCTTAAAACAAATGCACAGACGGTTGAATGGCGGCTGGGAAATCCAACATATAGCAGTGTGGATCCTGATGGTGCCGGGCCTGCCACTGGATCAGTAGCCTTTACGTTGCAAATTCATACGCTAACCGGCTCTATTCCAAATGTTACCGGTATCTCTACCGGTTGGAGCTGGCAATCGGCCAATGCCACACTGCCTGCAGGGGTTCCATGTGGCGTTAATTCTGTTACTCAGCCCACAAATATTACGATGTCGGCTGCATTTGCAGGCTTCACTTATAATAACGTAGACGAATGTAGCGGCACAGTAAATTTTTCTACCGGTGGCCAAACTTTTGATAGAAGGTCTTCCGGTACCATTGACGGTGGCACGATTACATTGACAACTACTTATATTGACGTTTTTACGGTTACATTATGGACTTTAGGGGCTACACCTCCGGAAGGAGGATATGTTGTAATTAATTCAGGTTCGGGTGGCACACCCGGTGCATTTTCTACTTACACAGTTTCTGATGCTTCTGCCAACGAATTCGTTGTAAACTCGTTAACGTATAGTACCCCATTGCCTTTAGGTTCTACAATATTGCCTGTTCTCTTCACCAGATTTGACGCAGGTTGTACCGATAACGGGGCAACGATCACCTGGTCAACAGGTTCAGAATCAAACGCAAATTATTTTGAACTGCAACGCAGCATAAATGGAAATGACTGGTCGTCGATAGCAACCGTTAAAGCAGGAAACAATTCAAACGGGGGTACTTATAAACAATCTGATACAAAGGGCGGTAATGCTTTTTACAGAATTAAACAGGTAGATATTGACAACCACCCTATTTATACCAGTATAATAAGGACAAATTGTTCCCTGAAAGCAATTGATATGGTGATCTACCCGGTACCGGCAAGAGATGTGCTGAATGCCGTCATAACTTCAGATAAACCTTTAAAAACAAAGTTGCTTTTAATAGATGGTGTTGGTAAAATTGTAAGGAAATTTGATGCATCGTTAACCAATGGCAGCAATACCTTCCAATTCAATCTTAAAGGATTGGCCAGTGGACAATATAACCTGCGCAGTAATGACCCAGGTATTGAATTGAACAAAAGATTCAATATTGTACGGTAACTCCCTTAGCATTTTTATAGGAACATGATTTTTAAGCCGGTGCATTGCTGTATCGGCTTTTAGTGTACCCTAAGCGGGTGATTATATGCTTTGTATTTATAAAGAAAAGGCAGTTGCGATAATTTCGGCCTGTTCTTTTGCATGCACTTTTGCAAAACCAGTGGCGGTGGCTGCACTCGGTGGCCGGCTTACAACGCCATAATTTATTGATGTAAGGTTCATTCGTAAGAATGAGGCGGCACCCATATTTAACGGCTCTTCCTGGGTCCAGTACCAAATGGCTTTACTGTATTTTTTATATAGGTTTTCAAGTTGTTTTACCGGCAACGGGTATATTTGTTCCAGCCTGATAATTGCGACATCCTCCCTTTTATCCTCCTCTTTTTTTTCTGAGAGATCAAAATAAATCTTGCCGCTGCAGAACAATACTTTTGTGATCTTTTGGGGATCTTTTACTGATGGGTCATCGATGGTTTCTTTAAACCCTCCCGAGGTAAATTCTTCAATACTGCTATAGCTTTTCGGATGCCGCAGATTTGCCTTCGGTGCAAAATTGATCAAGGGTTTCCTGAAAGGCCAGGCGAGATGCCTCCTGAAACAATGAAATAAATTGACTGCCGTGGTAATATTCGTAACCACCATATTAAGTTCTGCGCACATCTGTAAGAACCTTTCCATCCTGCCACTGCTATGTTCGGGGCCCTGGCCTTCGTAGCCGTGCGGCAATAACAGGACAACGCCATTCATTCTCCTCCATTTCTGCTCCGAACATGAAATAAACTGGTCGGTAATAGTTTGTGCCCCATTTGCAAAATCCCCAAACTGTGCCTCCCAAATCACCAGTGCGTCGGGGTTGGCCATTGAATACCCGTATTCGAAACCCAATACAGCATACTCACTTAAAAGGGAATTGTATATCCTGAAATGCCCTTGTTGCGGTGCAACATTACTTAACCGGTTGTAAAATTCGTCAGTGTTCTCGTCCCGCAAGATCGCATGCCTGTGGCTGAAGGTTCCCCTTCGCACATCCTGGCCGCTCATGCGCACATCTTTTTGTTCTGCTAAAATACTGGCATAAGAAAGCAATTCAGCTGTTGCCCAGTCAATCTTGCCTTCTTCCTCATAAAGCTTGACCTTGTCATGGAGTATTTTTTCAACCTTTTTTAATGGTTTAAAATCGGCCGGCAATTTCAAAATTGCCTTGAAAAGCTTTTCAACTTCACCTTTCGATATTGCCGTTACAGGTGACACGTCAAAATCTTCCGGAGTGGCTTTACGAAGGCGCTGCCACTTTAGCTCCGGCAATTGGTATTTATAAGGAAGGGGGTTTTGTTTTATTTCATCCAGGCGTTCCTGCAAATCGCTCCAGTATTTCTTTTCCATTTCTTTTGCAAGTTCGGTCGTCCCTTTTTCCCCATGCATCATCAGCCATTTTACATAAACCTCCCTGGGATTGGGTTGTTTTTCAATTAACGCATATAAACCGGGTTGTGTAAATTTTGGATCGTCGCCTTCGTTATGGCCGTGGCGCCGGTAACAAACCATATCAATAAAAATATCACTGTTAAATTCCTGCCTGTACAACATCGCCAGTTGCGAAGCTTTTACCACTGCCTCTACATCGTCACCATTTACATGAAACACCGGCGCCTGTATCATCGAAGCAGCCGAAGTGCAATAGTCTGATGTGCGGGCGTCATCAAAATCGGTTGTAAAGCCTATTTGGTTATTTATTACAAAATGCAATGTGCCACCCGCATAATATCCATTAAGGCCACTCATTTGCAGGACCTCATAAATTATCCCCTGGCCTGCAAGAGACGAGTCTCCATGTATGAGAATGGGCAATATTTTATCAAAGTCGCTATCGTATATAACATCTGCTTTGCTTCGCGCAAATCCTATTACTACAGGGTCTACTGCTTCGAGATGAGATGGGTTAGGGGCGAGTTTACAATATATTTTCCCTCCCCCGGTAGTTTCCAACTCACTACTATATCCCATGTGGTATTTTACATCGCCGCTGCCCATTGTGGTATCGGGGATGGATGATTTTTCAAATTCGGTAAATATTTGTTCATATGTTTTACCGAGTATGTTTGCGAGAACATTTAGCCTACCGCGGTGTGCCATACCTATTACCACTTCCTGCACATTGTTCGCCGATGCAGTGTTGATGATTGCATCCAACGCCGCTATCGTACTTTCCCCTCCTTCCAGAGAGAATCTTTTTTGACCTACATATTTTGTGTGAAGAAATTTTTCAAACATTACCCCTTCATTCAATTTCTGAAGGATCCTTCTTTTTTGATCGAGGTCGATCGGTTCGAGCATTTTGCGTTCTACTGCATCAATTATCCAGTCAATTTTCTTACTATCATTCAAAGAACTAAATTCCGTTCCCAGGGAGCTGGTATAGCATTTTTTTAGATGATTTACTATTGAATTAAGGGTCGTTTTACCGAGGCCCATGAATCCTCCGGCGTAAAATTCATTCTCAAGATCTTTTTCATCGAGGTTAAAATAATGTAGATCCAGGTTCGCTTTTCTGTCTTTTCTTTCCCTTATAGGATTGGTTTTAGCTTCTAAATGGCCTTTATTCCTATAGGCCAATATTAGCTGGTAAACGCCAAATTCTTTTTCAAGCTGCCCCGATGGAACTGCTACAGTCGCTGTCGCGGCTTCTTTGGCTTTCCCATTGCTATTGCTATTGCCATTTGAGAGGGCGAAGTCAAACCCCTCGAAAAATTTTCTCATGTCCACATCGACACTTTCAGGATTTTTTACAAAATCCTTGTAAAGATTTTCGATATATGCAGGGTGAGAACTCGTTATGTATGATAAATCGTTCATGATACCGGAAATTTTATTAATGCTAAGAAATCGTTTAACAGACGTTGATTATTCTGTAGAGTTGCGTCTGCAAATATCGTGAGTTTTAACAAGATTATTTAATCACTCCATATATAAGCGACACAATTAATCGATAATTTTTTTAGATTTTAACCGGGGTTTTATTATCATGCTTTAAAGAAATAACCAAAATAATCCATTTGCTGCGCTTTTTTTGACCAGAAAGGCTATCTTTGCAGCCCAAAAAATTATTTAATGGCAAATCATTCAGCAACCAAAAAAGATGTCCGTCAAAGTCGTAAGCGCAATGAGCGTAACCGTTACCATGGAAAAACCACCCGTAATGCCATTCGCGACTTAAAGGCACTGGATACGAAGGCTGCCGCTACAGACAAAATACCCCAGATCGCGTCGATGATAGATAAACTCGCCAAGCGCGGCATTATACACAAGAATAAGGCTGCCAACCTGAAAAGTAAGATTTCCAGGGGGGTGCAGGTTATGGAAAAATAATATTGAAATGATTCGTAATATGCGACCTGTTACTGTTGTAGCAGGTTTTTTTATGAGCAATCGTTGCGTTTAATGTATAGCCGCATTGTATCCCGCGAAGAATTAGAGAGCAAGCAATATCCCCCAATAATTTAAGCAGGTAAATGCGGGGTATAGCAGGCTGATACGCGTAGAAAGACGTAACCTTCCCAGCGTAACTTTTGGAAAGTTTAGAACACATATACAACTTTTGGAAAGTTTAGAACCTTCCAAAAGTTTCAGACTTTCCAAAAGTTTCAAATCTTCCAAAAGTCTCACCCTTTCCAAAAAAGTTTTTCACCCCGTCACCGTTCCCGGACAACCTTCCCAGCGTAACTTTTGGAAAGTTTAGAACACATATACAACTTTTGAAAAGTTTAGAACCTTCCAAAAGTTTCAGACTTTCCAAAAGTTTCAGACCTGCCAA
>JBDTLZ010000055.1:0-11645 GCA_039934515.1 Ginsengibacter sp. | reverse complement strand
GTTGTTCCCCTTTAGGGGTTAGGGGCAAGAGCGACAAATTGGAATGCACCCATTAGCAGGTAGGTAGGAAAATGTAACACGGCACTTTACGAGGATAAGTTCATGTTGCCCAAACATTAAGGCACCGCTCGTGTAAGCGGTGCCTGGATTAAGTTTTCAATTGCATATTTTGCCTGAAATAGCAGGGCAACCATACCAGGAGACAACTGCATAAGATGGTCTTTTATTTTAATAAAGAAATTGCTCGTGCACAATTTTGCCATCTTTCACTTCATAAACACAAACCTCATCTAAAAGCTGCCTGCCCATACCTTTCATGGTGGCGTCTAAAGTCATGGCAATACTAAAGTAACGACCACCCACTACAGGATCGGAACAATTACCACCATGGCGTTCTTCAATCATAGATGCAAATTGCTTTCCTTTTTCCGCTACGGCTTCTTTTCCCTTTGTAAAGTGCGGAGCCATGTTACCTTCAGGTTCTATGCAAACGATATCATCGGCATATAAATCTGACTGTGCATCAAAAATTTTTCCTTCGCGCATGTAAGCGACTAATTTGTTAGCTACTTCCTGGGTTGTCATTTTTTTAAATTTGATTTTTTGGAAATATAGAGTCATACCTCAATAACGAATGAGACTTTAAAAGTTGGACAATATCTTTAAAAAACTCTTTTAGCCGAAAAATGGGTTACCTACTGAAATCCCGGGAACAGAGCCGAAAATCTTAGGGTGGAAAATTTATATGCGACTTTCTTCGGTTGGTAATGGGGGAAATTGAATGAGTGTTGAGCCTATACAATAGATTTATACCAATTCATATAAAGGCAACACCTGTGTATTATTGTTTGACGCCTTATGGATGAAACTTTAGGCCGTCAAGGGCCTTATCAATCTTTTTATTTTCTCTAAACAGCAACACCGGCATGCCGCTGTTCGTCATTAGTATAATTAGAATTTTCGATAAGATTTCCTTCTTCATTTTTTGTATCGAATAAAGGCAATGTATATATGCCGATGCGTAAATTATCTTTCCTTTGCCTTGTTAAAAGCTTTTCTTAATTGTTGGTCGGTATCAGCATTATAAATCAAAACAGGATGTTTCGTAAAAGGCAAATATTCCAACCCCGATGCGTTGATAAAAGCTTCCCCGTGGGTGTCCTCAAATTTTATCGCAACAGCACTTGCAGGGAACGCTGAAACATTTAATTTCCGGCAATCGGCAAATCATTTTTAATGATGATCGCAATTTTTTTGGTACAGCCATACGGGTTTGGCTTAAGCGGTAAAATTTGACAAAAATAAATTTCAATGCCGATAAAATTAATAGCTACATTAGATATGGATTCATCCTATCTATATAAAAACTAACTTCAGAAATAATTTCTAATAATAATAATCAAAACGTTGGCTATGAAAGTTTCCCGGATCCTTCTTCTACTATTTCTACTGGTACTTTTTAATGACAGTTATTCTTTTCCACCTTCCGGTAATATTGAACAAACCATTGATGGTATCATTATTTATCCCGACAGTCATTTTTCCGGTAACACCCGTGCTGTAAGATTGCAGGTTATTTCCGATAAGATAATCAGGGTACTTGCATCGCCTGGTATTACTTTCCCCGAAGTTAAGAGCCTGGTATCAATCTATTCCCCTGTAAGCGTGAAATTCACTTTAATTAAAAAGCCAGGCCGCGTTATTTTGAAAACCCGTTCAATAACCGCGACGGTTTTACTCTCAACCGGGGCAGTATCATTTGCTAATGCTTCAGGCATGCCTGTAGTAATGGAAAGGCAGTATAATGGCCGGTCATTTACACCTGCAGTATTTCAAGGACAGAACTCCTTTGGTATTACTCAAATATTTGAAACTACGCCCGATGACGCGTACTATGGATTGGGTCAACACCAAAGCGACCAGTTCAATTACAAAGGCCAGCAGGTTTTTCTCTTTCAAAATAATACCGAAGTTGCCATTCCATTTTTAGTAAGCAACAAAAATTACGGAATTTTATGGGATAACAATTCAATTACAACTGTGGGTGATGCAAGGGAATTTATGCCCCTTTCAACATTAAATTTATATTCAAAAGATGGGGATAACGGTTGGCTTACCGCTTCCTATTGTAATGATAAGGCAGCACCCGCACAAATTGCTTTTACAAAAGCCGAGTCCCGGATTAATTATGAGTTCCTGGAAGATACAAAGAAGAATTTACCTCCGGATTTTCAAGTACAAAAAGGGCAGGTCACGTGGGAGGGCTCATTTTCGACTGATTTCAGCGGAACTCATAAATTCAAAATAAGCTATGCTGGATATCTGAAGATCTGGATTGATGGAAAACTACTGGCCAACAGGTGGCGGCAGGCCTGGAACCCGGGGTATGCGCTGCTAAATATTCCACTTGAAAAAAATAAAAAATATCCAATAAAAATTGAGTGGATACCCGATGGCGGTGAATCTTATCTTAGTGTGAAATGGTTGAATCCGATTCCTCAAAATGACACCAATGCCTGTACATTTTCCTCAGAAGCGGGCAGGCAGCTGGATTATTATTTTATACTGGGTAATAATATGGATGCGGTTATTTCCGGATACAGAGCCATAACGGGTAAAGCAACCATAGTGCCGAAATGGGCAATGGGTTTTTGGCAAAGCAGGGAAAGATATAAAACCCAGGATGAGATCTTACATACTGTTGCCGAGTTCAGGAAAAGAAAAATATCGCTTGATAATATTGTTTTGGATTGGAACTACTGGAAAGAAAATAATTGGGGAAGCCAGGAGTTTGACCCGAGCCGTTTTCCTGCGCCGGACAGTATGATAAAAGTGCTGCATGATCAATATCATGCCAAACTTATGATCTCAGTGTGGCCCAAAATGTATGAAGGCATACAAGCTTATAAGGATTTTGATAAACAGGGTTGGTTGTATAAAAGAAACATTGCCGATCAGCAAAGGGACTGGATAGGTAAAGGATATGTTTCTACTTTTTATGATGCGTTTAATGATAAGGCGAAAAAGGGCTTTTGGGATCTTCTCAACGCAAAATTATATAATAAAGGGGTTGATGCGTGGTGGATGGATGCGAGTGAGCCCGACATACTTTCCAACGTTTCCCCTGATAAACGCAAAGTACTCATGACACCTATGGCACCCGGTATTGCCGCTGAATATTTAAACGCATACCCATTGGAAAATGCCAAAGGAATTTACAGGGGGCAACGTTCTGTTGACCCAAACAAACGGGTGTTTTTATTAACCCGTTCGGGTTTTGCCGGCTCGCAACATTACGCAGCTTCTATTTGGAGCGGCGATATTGGTTCACGCTGGGAAGATATGAAAGCGCAAATTTCAGCAGGTATCAACTTTTCAATGTCGGGGCTACCATTCTGGACGATGGATATTGGCGGGTTTGCGGTAGAACATCGGTATGAAAATGCGCGGGGTGAAGATCTTGATGAATGGCGGGAATTGCAAACAAGATGGTACCAGTTTGGTGCGTTTGTGCCATTGTTCAGAGTGCATGGGCAGTTCCCATATCGCGAGGTTTACAACGTAGCGCCCGATGACCATCCCGCTTATAAAAGTATTCTTTTTTATAATAAGCTTCGATACAGGCTGATGCCTTACATCTACACGTTGGCAGGAAATACTTACCACAATGATTATACAATCATGCGGGGGCTCGTAATGGATTTTCCAAATGATACTGCGGTAAAAAATATTGGTGACCAGTTTATGTTTGGCCCGTCATTACTTATAAACCCTGTTTACAGTTACAAGGCAACAAATAGAAGTTTGTATTTACCGGCTGGGCAGGGATGGTATGACCTTTATTCAGGGAGATATTTTAAAGGCGGACAAAACATAATTGCCGATGCTCCTTACGATAGGATGCCTGTTTTTGTAAAGGAAGGATCGATCATTCCATTTGGGCCGGATCTTGAATATACTTCACAAAAACCCGCAGATACGATTGCCCTTTATATTTATACAGGTAAGGATGCGTCCTTTAAATTGTACGAAGATGATGATACCACTTATAACTATGAGAAGGGATCATTCAGCAATATCCCGATAAATTATGTGGAAGCAACAAAGAAACTGGTTATCGGGGAAAGAAGGGGAACGTTTGAAGGAATGCTGATGAGTAGAACATTCAAAATTGTGTGGGTAAATAAATTGCAGTCAAAAGAATTAAAACCGGATAGTGCCGGGGGCGAACTGATTACTTATAAAGGCAAAGCGCTTAGTGTGGTCAATGATCAGAAATAACAGAAGAGATCAAATGACGGAAAAACATGAACAAAATGTAATGCTGAATATTAAAGTCTTATGAAACTATTTATAATTTTTATTTTCATTTTTATTCAAAAATGTTATGCGCAGGCACCATTAGTGACCAACCTGTTAAACCGTACAACGATCAGCCTTAATGGTAAGTGGGAATATATTGTTGATCCTTACGAAACGGGTTATTATGATTATCGCCGCCAGGAAAAAAATGAAAACGATAAAGATGCTTACTGGAATAGTGATGTACCCCTGGATAAAACCGACCGGAAAGAATTTGGATATTCGGATAAATATACTTTAAATGTTCCCGGCGACTGGAATTCACAGGATCCGAAATTTTTATATTATGAAGGAACTGTGTGGTATAAAAAGTTTTTTGATTTCAAAGATGCCGGCCCCGATAAAAGAATCTTTCTATGCTTCGGCGCTGTAAATTACAAAAGCGATGTGTACCTGAATGGAAAAAAGCTAGGTGCGCATAAAGGTGGATTTACTCCCTTTAACTTTGAAATACCTAAAGGCCTGTTGAAAGAAAAAAACAACTTTATAGTTGTAAAAGTTGATAACAAAAGATATGCTGATGAGATCCCCACCTTAAATACCGACTGGTGGAATTATGGAGGCATCACACGGGATGTTGAATTGCTCATGCTCCCTCAAAATTTTATAAGAGATTATTCGATTCAATTGTCCAAAAGATCTTTATCAGCAAAAGAAAAATCAATAGAAGGCTGGTTAAAATTCAATGCACCCCTTAATGAAAAAATTATCCTTGAGATTCCCGAATTAAAATTTAAAAAGGAATTCGCCATAGATGGAGACAGTGTTTCATTTAACTATACAGTTCCTTCATTGCAGTTATGGTCTCCAGGCCATCCCAGGCTTTACCAGGTTGTACTTTCTTCAAAAAATGATACCATTAGAGACAAAATTGGATTCAGAACGATTGACGTACAGGGATCAGCGGTTTTATTAAATGGGCAGCAAATATTTCTTAGAGGGATTTGTATCCACGAAGAGATTACTTCGCCCGGGAGAAGGGCTTACAGCAAAGAGGATGCATTGCACTTATTGAAACAGGTTAAGGAGTTAAACGGCAACATGGCTCGCCTTACTCATTATCCTCATAATGAAAATATGGTCCGGGTGGCGGATTCAATGGGTATCCTGGTCTGGTCTGAAATACCTGTTTACTGGAATATAGATTTTGAAAATCCTGAAGTATTCCGAAATGCGATACAACAACTGAATGAAATGATTGCGAGAGACCATAACCGGGCCAGTGTAATAGTATGGTCTGTAGGGAATGAAACACCGGTAAACGACAGCCGCACAAAGTTTATGAAAAGCCTTATTGAAACTGCCAGGCAACTTGATAACAGCCGCATGATTTCTGCAGCACTCCAGGGCCATAATGACAGTGGCATAGTGAGGGTAGATGATCCACTGGGTCAATATACCGATATAGTTGCCGTGAATGAATATATTGGATGGTATGGAGGTTTACCTGCCGATTGCCGTAAAACCAAATGGATAATCAAATATGATAAGCCATTTTTTATCAGCGAAACGGGAGCAGAAGCTATGGGTGGTTATCACGGAGATAGTTTAACGAGGTGGAGTGAGGAATACCAGGAGTGGTATTACCGGGAGCAGGTAAACATGATGAAACGCATGCCTCATGGTTTTAGTGGTACTTCTCCCTGGATACTGAACGACTTCCGTTCGCCAAGGCGTAATAATCCTGTTTACCAGGAAGGCTGGAATACAAAGGGTTTATATGATCGGAATGGAAATAAGAAGAAAGCATTCTATGTTTTGAAATCTTATTACGACGAAATAGAAAATAAATCCGGTAAATGATTTTTTGTATGTCAAAGAACTTAACATTCCATAGCATGTTCGCGACAGGCAGGTATTTTTTTATTTTTGTTTTCGTATTAAAAATGTATGGCGCAAATTGCCAGGGGTTGTCCAGGACAACGATTAATTTTAACAGGGGCTGGCGATTTAAGCTCGATAGTACAAACGCCTATAACCAGCCACTTATAAATGATGCAAACTGGCGAACACTTAATTTACCACATGACTGGAGTATTGAATTTGACTTTGATTCTACAAGCCCGACAGGAACCGGTGGTGGTGCTTTAAGGGGTGGAGTAGGTTGGTACCGTAAAACTTTTGCCCTTCCAAAAAGTGATAAAGGGAAAAATATTTTTATAGATTTCGATGGGGTCTATATGAATAGTGAAGTGTGGATCAACGGGCATTATTTGGGCTTACGCCCAAATGGATTTATTTCTTTCCGCTATGATCTTTCACCTTATTTGAATTATGGGCGAAAGAAGAATGTGATCGCTGTTAAAGTGGACAATTCGAAACAGCCAAATTCACGGTGGTACAGCGGTTCAGGTATATATAGAAATGTGTGGCTAATTACTGTTGGTGAAGTGTATGTTGATCATTGGGGAACATATGTAACCACGCCACGGATAAATAAGGACGCTGCTTTTGTAAGGCTCCGGACATTAATTCGTACCGGCCACAACAAACCCGGTGGAACGAGAACGTTAGCGGTAAAAAATACAATATATAACAATAACGGGAAGCCAGTAGCTATAAGTAGAAGTATTCGTGAAAGCAACATTAACCCTGGAAAAGACACCACATTTCAGGTAGAAGAGTTCACTATACAAAATCCCGATCTTTGGTCTGTTGAAAAGCCTTATCTCTACAAAGCGGTTACACAAATAATTATCAACAGAAAAGTTGTTGATGAATACACCACCACCTTTGGTATCCGAAATTTCAACTTTGATGCGAATACGGGCTTCTCGCTGAATGGCAAGCCCATGAAGATAAATGGAGTTTGCAACCACCAGGATCTGGGTTGCCTGGGTACAGCAATTAACCGTCGTGCATTGCAACGACAACTCGAAAAATTAAAAGCGATGGGTTGCAATGGCATCCGTACTTCCCACAATCCCCCCGCGCCTGAGCTGCTGGATATTTGTGATGAAATGGGGTTTCTTGTAATGGATGAAGCATTTGATATGTGGAAGAAACCAAAGAATCGATATGACTATCATTTATATTGGGACGATTGGCATAAAAAAGATTTAGAAGACCAGGTGTTAAGAGACAGAAACCACCCATGTGTTATTGCGTGGAGTATTGGTAATGAAATTCCTGAGCAATGGGGTGGTAAAACCAACGAAGACAGTTCAGGAATCTTAATTGCCAGGGAACTTGCTGCAATTATAAAAAATTTAGACACTACCCGACCGGTTACTGCTGCATTGAATGAGCCTTATCCGAATAATGCGATCATTCGTTCCGGTGCCCTCGACCTCATCGGGTACAATTATCATCACAAGGAATTTGCTAATTTTCAAAAGACATTTCCCGGTCAAAAATTCATAGGAACAGAAACGGTTTCGGCTCTTGAAACCAGGGGCGAATATTTGATGCCGGCTGATAGTTTACACCGATGGCCCGAACGTTGGGATAAGCCTTTCAATGAGGGCACCCCAAACCTCACCTGTTCTTCTTATGATAATGTTTCAACACCCTGGGGATCTACGCATGAAGAAACATGGAAAGTAGTTAAGAAATACAATTTTCTTTCAGGGCAATTCATTTGGACAGGCTTTGATTATATAGGCGAACCCACCCCGTATCGCTGGCCCGCCAGGAGTTCCTATTTTGGCATAATTGATCTTGCTGGTTTTCCCAAAGACCTGTATTATATGTACCAGGCCGAATGGACGTCAAGACCGGTGCTCCACCTGTTTCCTCATTGGAACTGGAAGCAGGGTGATACCGTTGATATCATCTGCTATTATAATAATGCAGATGGAGTAGAATTATTTTTAAATGGCAAATCACTTGGAACAAAAAGCAAAACCGGGGAGGACCTTCATATAAAATGGCGCGTACCTTATGACCCTGGAACCCTTAAAGCCTTCTCAAAAAAGGATGGTAAAATCGTTCTGACAAGCGAGGTACAAACTGCCGGAGCACCTGCAAGGCTCATCTTAAATGCAGACAGAAAAACAATTGATGCTGATGGGAACGACCTTTCTTTTGTGACGGTCACTGTTGTAGATAAAAATGGAACCGTGGTTCCTTATGCTGATAATCTTATTCAATTTGCAATTAATGGGGCCGGGTTCATTGCAGGCGTTGATAACGGTAGTCAGACGAGCCTTGAATCCTTTAAAGGTCACCAGCACCGGGCATTGAATGGGCTCGCTCTTGTTGTTGTTCAATCGAACGGGAAAAAAGGAACTATCACAGTCACCGGCAGCTCAGCCAGTTTGGAATCATCGGCACTTTTAATCGCCACAAAATGAAAAGGTAAGCAAGAACCACTGATGACTAAAGAAGTAATACCACCAGAAATTCCACGGATTACTTTAAAATAGGGAGGACCATTTTTTTGAGTTGTTGAATTTGAAAACTAGCGATTGAATTAAGGTAATCTGTGGAATCCGATGGTCTATCGGATCTGTGTAATCAGTGGAAAATGTTTATATAGATTGTGGCTGAAAACCAAGCCGAATTCTTGGTGCTAATAACAATAATTAGTGGAAAATCCTTACAGGTTTTCAGATTTTTTCATAATGCAGGCATACTACACCTGATCCAAAAGTATCAGTGGAAAGTAGTTTTAATTTTACCTGGTCATTAAAATTTTTAAAAAGTGGAATACCCTTTGCAAGCAAAACCGGGTTCACAAATAGCCAATATTCATCTATGAGATTTTCGGCCATAAGTGAATGAACGGCGGTGGGGCTGCCAAAGATCACAATATCTTGTCCGCCGCTCTCTTTAAGCCCAATGATCGAATTATAAAGATTTTTATTTATAATTTGCACATTACTCATATTGCTTTCCTGCATTGTTGTTGACAAAACAACTTTGTGAACTTTATTGTACCAGCCAGAATGTTGTTTGTCGTGTTTGGAAGCATTGGGCTGATCGCCTGCTGTTGGCCAATAACTTTGCATCATCCCATAGGTGACCCTTCCATATAATGCGGTGTCCGACCGATCGGTTTGTTTGCCCGCAAATTCAAACATATCGTCGCCTACGTTTATCCAATCCATTTCTCCATTGGGGCCTGCGACAAAACCATCAAGTGATGCATGCATAAAACGACTATTTTTCTCATTGTAAACGATTTTTTAATTAGGAGTTAAAAATTAATAGTTATAAAAATTGTTTACAGTATCGCACAGATTTTTTCACATATTTACAATTAATTAAGGAGTACCTGTTCTGCCAGTTCATCTGAACGCACTAACCCGTTGTTTTCAGGTACATCCTGCCTCACGTAAGGGCGTATAATTAACCGGTTGCCTTTATCATACGTAAAATAATTCCATATCCAACTCGCAAACACAAGCAATTTATTGCGGAAGCTCACCAGGTAATTGATATGAACGAATAACCATATCCACCAGGCAATCCTCCCACCAAAATGAATGTTGCCAGGAAGATCGGCAACAGCCTTCCCACGACCGATCGTCGCAAGAGTTCCCTTATCAAAATAATTAAAAGGCTTCACAACAATTCCTGCCTGCAATTTCGATAAGTTTGTTCCCACATATTTACCCATTTGGATGGCTACCTGTGCAACACCGGGGTGACCCTTGGAATATTTTGCAGTTTTCATGAGGGCGATATCGCCGATTGCAAATAAATTTTTTGTGCCGATCACACGGCAATTCTCATCTGTCAGAATACGTCCCTTTTCCAGCCATTCTGTCTTCAGGCCCGGAAAGGCGGCGCTTGTAACGCCGGCAGACCAAACGACCGTAAGAGTATCGATGGATTCCTGTTCTTTAAGCCTGATCGTTTTACCATCATAAGATTCTACCATCGTATTTACCCTTACAATAACGCCCAGTTTTTCAAGGTCACGTTTGGCTCTTGCGCCTGCTTTTTCAGACAGTTGAGGTAACAATCTATTCACACCTTCAATGAGATAGATATTCATTTCATCAAAATTGAGGGAAGGATAATCTTTCGGTAAAATGTACTTTTTTAACTCCGCCAGAGCACCGGCAGTTTCTACTCCGGTTGGCCCTCCTCCTACAAGAACAATGCTTAAGAGTGCCTTCCGCTTATGGGGATCATTGGTCATTTCAGCTTGCTCAAGGATCTGCATAAACTGGCTGCGCAGGTTCAATGCGTCAGGTATGGATTTTAACGGAAGTGAAAATTGTTCGATTTTTTGATTCCCAAAAAAATTGGGTTTTGACCCGCCCGCGATAACCAGGTAATCATAGGTAAGGTCACCTACAGGAGTTGAAATTGTATTTTTTACCGGATCAATAGCAGCGATTTTGAATAGCCGGAAATGAAAATCATCGTGGCCTTTAAAAATATTACGGAGCGGTCCCGCGATCGAATCTGGTTGCAAACCCGCAGTTGCAACCTGGTACAATAAAGGCTGAAAGGTATGGTAGTTGTGTTTGTCAAACAAGACTACCTGGAACCCGTTATTCCGTAAATTTTTTGCTGCAGTAATCCCTCCAAAACCACCTCCGATGATAACCACCCGCGGCCTTTCTGTGGAAGGGATATTTAATGCCAGATCATGACTTTTGTCCATATGTAAGTTTTTCTTAGGTATTCAAAAAAAATGCCATTACATCTTATCGAATAGCCAAAAATCGACAGAATAAGGCTCAATTCCCTTAATTATGATTACACAAATATTGCGGGTAGCAATATAAAATATTCAAGGACCTTGCCCTTTTTCCCCCAAACGAGTTCAAAGACCATCCATTTGGAAAATGAACAATAAGTGCTCCGGTAAAAACCACAAAATTACCGGGGGCCGTAAATCTGCCCCAAAAGCCGGTTATTAATGCAATAGTTCCAGAAGACTGGGCGGTGATAATTGGCCATGCAAATAATGTAGAAATTTGCTTATTTTTATTTGCTTAAACGCTCCCTGATACCTTGCCCTCAAACCATCCGAAAATTTTATGCATACCATATGGGAAAATAATTATTCCCGCGATAAGCCCTGAGAAAAGTTGTCACAAATCTGTACCTGTTTAAATATGGATTTGAAACACTTTTTGTAAATCAATCTACAGCTCCAATTATGATTTATTGAAGGAAGCCCAGTTAAACACATCGCTATTTTTCAAATATAAAATCAAATCACAGGCGATGAAAATAGTTTTTAAGGAAGAAGCTATTTTAGTAATAAAAAAAGGCATGTTGAAAAAAAAGCAGGCAAGCTTTTACTTATATTTTTTACTTTCTACTTAATACTATCAACACCTAACCAACCCATGAAATCATGTTATCTTTTTAAAATT
>JBDTLZ010000054.1:0-13565 GCA_039934515.1 Ginsengibacter sp. | reverse complement strand
TATAATAAAATTTATTACATCTTTTTAATTCAAAATATTAAAGATCACCGCATATAGCCTTGCCCCGTTAACCCGATCCTGCACTGTTAGCACCTAAGTTCACATAGGTGGCAGGACACACCCTTTTAAGCCCAAAAATCCATCATAGTCCTCATTATTGTGAAATGAAAATATGATTCGTAAAAATGACTGAATATAAATGGGTTTGGCCAGGTTAATACAAATAAAATTTCAACTATACAACGTATTAAATATAACTTTTATAATGTTGGTGAAGAGGTTTAGTTATACATAAATATTGGATTTCATCGGCTATTGGACTTATACAGGCGAAGCCAGGTGGTGTAAAATTACGAAATCATCTCAATGTTGAAGTATTAGTTTATTGAATTTTTACGGTAGAAAAGCGCAAAGGGGATTTTAGAAATCTATTGTGTATAAAAATCTCCTTTTCTATTTCTTTTTTTCTGATTCCCACATACCATATCAGGTTTAGATTCGTTAACTGTGGAAGGAAAGTTTTTAATTTTCAACGGGTAGGGTGGAATCAATATAAAGCGGTGGCTTGTATTAGTGGATAATACAACACATGTAAATAAAATTAGCCTGCATAAACTGCGGATATTGAGTAAACAGGCAGGGAGAATTCACAATTCCTGTTAAGTGGCAAGATCATAGTGGGTTACCAGGTTGCCTGGATTATGATTAGGTGATTGTGTCAGACCGTTCATAAATTTTTGAAAGCCTGCCATAAACCAGTTAATATGAAGGTGCAAACTCAATTAATCGCTTATTACTGGTTGAATAAAGTCTATTTTTTAACGTTACCCGGATGAAACGACTGCGCTGCCTTTTTACACTGTGTCTTGCGGCATTTCTGTTCCCGGTATTTTCGTATTCCCAATATCTCATTAATGGCAGTGCCCACCAGGAATCCTGTAATTGCTATTCGCTTACTCAAAACGATCCACAGCAAAGTGGAAGCGTTTGGCAATCTGTGAAGATAAACCTGGAAAATTCCTTCGACTTTTCATTCAATGTAAATCTAGGTTGTACCGATGATGGGGCCGACGGTATTGCTTTTATATTGCAGCCAAATTCCGGCAGCATCGGGGCAAGTGGGCAGGGCCTGGGTTTCGAGGGCATCGTTCCATCAATTGGTATTACGTTGGATACTTACCAGAATTTATCCGGCGATCCTGCCTACGATCATATCAGTATCCAGGCAAACGGAAACATTGACCATGATCTCGATCTTGCCGGGCCTGCGCCTGCATCCTCTGTAAGTGACAATATTGAGGATTGTAATTGGCATGTTCTGCGGATAAAATGGGATGCGGCTACTCACACGCTTAGTACTTATTTTGATGGAGTTTTTCGTCTTTCGACCCAAACAGACCTCGTAACAACAGTCTTCAATAATGATCCGTTAGTATATTGGGGTTTCAGTGGTGCGACGGGTGTTCAATATAATCTTCAGAAATTTTGTACTCCCCTGGTTTGTAATTTTAAGTCAAATCTTAGTAATGATGCAACATGCTTTGGAAATCCTGTAGTCTTTGAAGATAATTCTATCTCTTTTACGCAAATCCAAAGCTTTTATTGGGATTTTGGAGACGGAACTTCCAGCACCCAGGCCAGTCCGCCTGCCCATAGTTACACACAACCCGGAAGTTATATAGTTACCCATTACATAACAGCCGCAGACGGATGCACAAGTGAGCAGGCAATAAGAACCATATTGATTGGAGATAAGCCAAATGTTTCCTTTAATATTTATGATACCTGTAGCGCGATCTCGCCGAGGATAGAAAATAAATCAACTACTAAAATTGGAACGGTTTCCCAATTGGCCTGGCAACTGGATGGAAATAGTTTACCAAATATTGAAGCGCAAACGCTTAATAACACCACACCGGGCGATCATTTGCTTACCTTGACGGCAACAAGCAGCATTGGGTGCGTATCTGCAGCTTTAACTAAAACTTTTAATATAAAAAATAAGCCGGAAATAAATATGGCTGCTGTTAACGGTTGTATCAATACGCCAATAATTTTCACCGCAGCGCAAAGCGATCTTCTCACTATTATAAATTCCTGGAGTTGGAATTTTGGAGATGGTCAATCCTCGGCTGCGGAAAACACAAATCATAGTTATGATACTAAAGGACTTTACCCCGTAACAGTAACAGCCACGGCCACCAACGGTTGCCGCGGTACCGCTTCTAAAGAAATTTTTATCAACCAGGCAAATGCAGTTGCAGGAAAGGATACCGTCATAATAGTAAATACGCCTTTCCAGCTTCACGGCACCGGCGGTGATTTTTATACCTGGACACCATCCGTAGGATTAAATAATTCCAAAATTTCTGATCCTGTTGGGAATGCAGGAAATGATATAAGGTATTTGCTCACTGTGAGGACAAACGAAGGTTGTGTTGATACAGCGGGCATTAAAATTACCGTATTTAAAGGGTCAGCCATATATGTACCGACAGGTTTTACGCCAAACAACGATGGACGAAATGATGTGATGAGGCCGGCATACATTGCAATTAAATCCCTTTCATATTTTACAATCTATAACAGGTGGGGACAGGAGGTATTTTCTACCAACAGTATGAATGCATCCTGGAACGGTAACTGTAACGGGCAAAACCTGGATACCGGTAGCTTTGTGTGGGTACTAAAAGCAACAGACCTTATCGGTAAAATTTATTCTTTGAAAGGGTCGTTTACGCTTATCCGGTAGTTTAAATAAGGAATTGTGAGTCTCGTTGAAAAGATGATAATTATTTACTGAAAAGAAATGGATGTGAATCTCACATTCTTCCTGACTTTCAAGGCCTTTTAATATGCAAAAGAGCATTTTGAAAATAAACGATACTTTTGTGTATTGATGGATAAATTGCTTCTAACACAACTAAAGGCTATTTTCTTAATAATCGTTTTCTCATTAAATACGATTATCGGGTTCGCATGTGCTTTAGGGATAGAAATGGGGTTTAATATTTCCGATTGCCATGAGACAAAGGAAAATAACGATATCAACCCGCGATGTCCTGATGGCGAAAAGCATTGTAAAAGTGATGCGGTAGTGAAACATGCTGATCAAAGTGGCGTTCATCAAAAAACGAAAACCGAAAATGGCGGCTGTTGTAATGACAAAGTGATGAAGTTTAATGAATTGGACAAATTAGCATCGCATTCTTTGAATAGTAGCGTTTATGCTATCTTTTTCTCAGCAGTTTTTGCTTTCATTTACAAAAGTGATATTTTCTATACGACTTATATTACAGGGAATATCAAATATTTCGTCCGCGGCTACCATCCACCTATACCAGACATTCGCATAGCAATAAATAGTTTCCAGATTTGATGTGATTTAATGTTCAAAGGTCCTGCATGGCATTTCCATGTCGGTTTTTATTTCTTATAACATTAAATCAATAAAAATGAAAAGTCTTTTTTTCTCAGTCGCCCTCCTGGGACTGACAATTTTGCAACCATGCTTTGCACAAGACACAACAAGGCAAACTCAATTATCGCCACTACTCCGTTCCTATTACGACATTAAAAATGCACTGATTACCGGCAATACCACTTCCGCGGCAGAAGGTGCCGAACAATTTGTAAAAACAGCTAATGGTATTAGTCACACAGATCTATCTGAAGGCAACCGGGATGCTTTATTAAAGGATGCCGGAGAAATTTCAGAAGATAATAATATTATACACCAGCGAGAGCTTTTCGCGAATCTTTCTGTAAATATGATTGCTTTGGCAAAAAGTTTTAAACTCAGTTCACAACCTGTTTATAAAATTTACTGCCCAATGAAAAAGGCATATTGGTTGAGTAGCGAACCCATTATTAAAAACCCTTATTACGGAAGCGCTATGCTCACCTGCGGTAGCGTAAAAGAGACTTTATAATTTATTGCATTGGGGCTATCCTAAATTTTACTGATAAAAAATACAATTATTGCCGGTGCAGATTTTGGAAACTGTTTCACGGCGTATAAAAACAGGGTAAATATCATTAATACCAGGAATCTTTCTTTCGGGGATGATACAGTATTGGTTGAATCTTCATATAAACTTTCACGATTCTCAGTATGTATCATTTTCTTTGTCAACAATTGTTTTCTTAAAATGGCGGCTTGCCTTTCTTAAAAGGTTTGGTAGATGAAGTGAAGACTAAAAATCCCGGGATGATGTTCCTTATTGGTTTGCTATTTCAATCACATATATCTACGGTAAAAAAATAAGTTATTGAACGTCTAAACTTAAAATGATACAATAACCAATTCGGCAGGGCCATTGCTTTTACTCATTAAAATGAATAAAAACATAAATAATTAAACTAAAATTAATGAAAAAAGCATTTTTAATTTCCTTACTGCTATATAGGGTGCTCTTTGTGTTTGCGCAGCGTGATTTGAAGGATACACCCGGTATGAAAATGAATGAGCTAAAATCGCAACCTGTTAATAAGCCTGAAATAAAGAGCAATCCAAATAACGAATCGGTGAAGGTAATATATACCTGTGTAATGCACCCCGAAGTGAAAATGAATAAGCCGGGCAATTGTCCAAAGTGTGGAATGAAACTGATCAAAAAAACAGTGAAGGTCTCAAAAAACCAAAGTACCGATTCTGGCTCGCCATATAATTTGGTAAAAGACACAATGCAAATCAACGGGAAGGTCCAAGCTTCGAACGAAATACAGAATATCCCCAAAAACGAACAAAGTAAAAATGATAACAGCGAAAAGGAGCGGTTTTTAGAAACAGAAACGCAGAAGGTAATAATTGGCCAGGGCAAAACGATTCGATATGATTTGTATGTTTCTGATACTACAGTAAATTTTACAGGCAAGGTCAAACATGCATATGCCATTAATGGATCCATCCCGGCCCCGACCTTAGTATTTACAGAAGGTGACACTGCAGAGATCTACCTGCATAATATCTTAAAGTCTGAAGAAACGTCGTTGCATTGGCATGGTGTTATTTTGCCTAATGAGGCTGATGGTGTGCCTTACCTGACAACTGCTCCTATCAAACCCGGAGACACACATTTGTACAAATTTGCAATTGTCCAAAACGGAACATATTGGTATCATTCGCACAGTAAATTGCAGGAGCAGGCAGGTCTTTATGGCGCATTGGTATTTAATAAAAGACAGATTTCATTTGGATTGGAGTCTACAAAAGATAGTGTTACGCAAATTGGTTCCGGAGTTTCGAATGGAGAAATGAAAGACAAACTATTTAGTGCAGAATACCCTTTGGTGCTAAGCGAATGGACTGATGAAAAACCACGCGAAGTTCAACGCAGGCTTAGAGCCGCCAATGATTGGTATGCGATAAAAAAAGGCAGCACACAAAGTTACTTTGAGTCAATAAGGCAAGGATATTTTAAAACAAAGGTAAGTAATGAGTGGAAACGTATGAAAGCGATGGATGTTAGTGACGTTTATTATGATCGTTTCCTGATTAATGGTCAATCCGAAAATAGTGCGACACAATTCAAAACGGGTGATAAAATAAGACTACGTGTGATAAACGCGGGGGCGTCCAGTTATTTCTGGCTGCAATATGCGGGCGGTAAGATAACGGTAATAGCGAATGATGGAAATAACGTCGAACCAGTGGAGGTCGATAGGCTCATTATCGGTGTTTCAGAAACTTATGATGTGGTTGTGACTGTTCCAGGTAATATGAGTTATGAATTCAGAGCAACGCCAGAGGATCGGACAAATTCGGCTTCCCTGTGGCTTGGGACGGGAATTAAGAAACCAGCAATCGTTTTACCGAAGCTTAGATATTTCGAGGGTATGAAAATGATGAATGGAATGATGAAGATGAATGGGGATGTGAAAGTAATGGCAGGAATGGAAATGCGAAACCAGGCAATGGATATGAATACGGTAATGTATCCTGAAATTACAGGTACAGTGATTCCTGAAAGCAATAGCATTAATAGGAAGATGGCTACCTTACAACATCACAAGGAGCGCAAAGAGAGCCATAATTCTACTCAGAATGATAAAGAATGGGTTGTAAGTAACAATACGGAAACTATAACGCTTAACTATGGGATGTTGCGTTCGCCACTAAAAACTGTTTTGCCGGATGTCCCCACCAAAGAATTGCATTTTACGCTTACCGGAAATATGAATCGTTATGTGTGGGGAATTAATGGTAAAACAGTAAATAAATCTGAAAAGATATTAATTGAGCATGGAAAAAATGTTCGGATAATTCTTTTCAATAACTCAATGATGCGTCATCCAATGCACCTGCATGGGCATGACTTTAGAGTATTGAATGGACAAGGCGAATATGCACCTTATAAAAACGTACTGGATATTATGCCGATGGAAACAGATACCATAGAATTTGCCGGCAATCAAAACGGGAACTGGTTTTTTCATTGCCATATCTTGTATCATATGATGGCAGGAATGGGTAACGTTTTTACATATATAAACTCACCAATAAACCCCGAACTACCAGATGCATTGAAAGCATACAAACAGTTCAAAAGAGAAAATCATATGTTTCATTTCACCGGGAAAGCAGGCCTGGAGAACAATGGAACCGATGGCGAATTTATGTTTGAAGGCAACGAATATCATCTACAGCAAATGTGGCATATTGGTTTTCATGATGAGCATGGATACGAAAGTGAGACCAATCTGGGCCGCTACATCGGCCGTATGCAGTGGTGGTTTCCGTACATTGGTTTCGATTATCATTACAAAAAAGAGGGCATGCATCATAAAAATATATTCGGTGACGATAAGTACAATCTGCTAGGCCAGTTAAGTAATAAAAATAATCGTAAAACAATTGTTGCCGGAGTCCAGTATACCTTACCTATGTTAATAGTAGCAGACAGTAGAATTGATGCCAGTGGCAAATTCCGCTTTCAATTGAGCAGAGAGGACGTGCCTGTAACCAATCGTTTGCGCTTCAACTTCATGATAAACACGGACAAAGAATATGCGGCAGGTCTTAGATTCATTATAAAAAGATGGTTTGCCTTATCTACACATTATGACAGTGATATGGGACCCGGTATTGGTGTCACTTTAACTTATTGAAAAACATAATAATAATGCGCCAAATGTCAGGATACATTTTAAAGATTAAAAGCCAAACCAATTGAGATGGTGGCAATTATATTCTTAATGTCAAAAAGTTTAAAGTAATCATCATTGATTTCTTGAAATTTCGGGATAATAATTTTTAGGATTTGTTTTATAAATTAATATAGCTATATTGCAAAATAAATGAATATTACAGTATCCATAAGGTTAAAGGCAGCCCTGTTATTTGTTGTGTTTGCATCAAATACAGCACTTGGTGTTGCCTGCACTATCGGTGTAGATAAGGCTTTAATTAAAAGCATATTGCAACATGCGGGGGTGATGAGCAACGCTGGATCTTGTTCAAATGAACAGGCAGATGCCAGCCGCCATGGTCATTCTGATGGAAAACTTCTGGAAAAAAACTGTCGTTGCGATAAGGAAGAAGATAGATGTTGTAATAAAAAGGTTATTTCTTTTGAGCAACTGGACAATGCAATAACTCAAGCCGTTACACCAAATTTTATCGCACCCGTCTTTGACTTGCCTCCATTCTTAACATTGAGTTCCACGCTACATTCAGGAACATCTGTTACATCACTGAATTTTATTTTTCTAAACTTTCATTCTCCTCCGGAAGACATACGTCTTTCAATTCGATCCTTCCAGATATGATATATTGTTAATCAGGAAAGCATGGCGATTAAACCCCATGCACGTAGTTATTTTATTAAAGTAATAGATCGGTAAACAAAAGATCTCAGTTTTCCTCATTGTTTTTATAGAACAGTTACTTTCCTGAATTTTTACTTATCGCTGGTTATTAAAATATCAATGGTTTTAGGAGTCATGTAAATATGCACCCAAACAATTGTGACCCTTAAATTATAAATTAAATAGTGGGAACCCGAATCAGATTCAATTTAACGATCGTGTAATGCGGTTTACGCAGCTACAGAAATCCACCATTGTTGGAACAAGTGAAGATTTTTGAAAGAGCATTGGTGCGTGTTTTTTTAATGAGACAACGAAATTTATGTATGCTGGTATATTTAAATCCCCGGCCATCCATCATAAAGGTAAATCATCGGTAATAATAGTAACCTTCAATTTATTTTTTAATCATTATCAGTTAACTGTATTATTTTATATGGATGTGAAAAGACCAATAGCTATAATTGGAGCTGGTATCGCTGGTTTAACGGCGGCAAGTCTTTTAAAAGAAAAAAATATTCCGTTTATTCTTTATGAGTCCGGCAGCAAAATTGCCGGCCTTGCCACAAGTTTTACCGATAAAGAAGGATTTACTCATGATTTTGGTGCCCACTTCATTACAAATCGCTTAGCTAAAGCAATCGGAATAGAGGCCGATTGTACGTTGGTAAAGCATTACGGCGAAGCAGTTTGGCTGAAAGGCAAAAGCCTCAGCTATCCATTTGGCATGTTAATTATGCCCAGAATGATTTTGAGTTTCTTTATCACGCGGCTAAAATCACTTACTCACAAACATCAGCCGGAGTCAGCCGCAGAATGGTTCACAAGACGCTACGGGGCATCGTTTGCCAATGAAATTGCTTTGCCTCTCATAGAAGCCTGGTCTGGGGCACCTGCGTCTGAGCTTTCGGCTGCGGTGGGTGAAAGTTTGCCCGGTAGTATAATAAAAACCTTATACTTGAAAGCCGCAAGTTTGGTCACCGGTCGCGCAGTAGCTTGTGGGTATAATCGTGAAATGCCTGAAAACGCCTCTGTATGGCATGTTTATCCAAATCGGGGTGTTTCAGCCCTATGTGAAAAACTAGCTAGTGGGCTGGAAGAATCAATCAAACTTCAATCACCTGTTGAGGAGATTCTGGTGGAAAATCAAAAAGTATTGCGGGTGCGGGTAAAAGGAGAAATAAAAGAACAAGAAGTGTCGGCAGTTATTAGCACTGTACCGGCGAACGTACTCTCACGGCTGGTAAAAGGAACGAATGTTCTAGACGCCACAGCACGCTTTCGCTTTCGCCCAATGGTTTTTATTAATATGCGGTTTAAGGGACGGAATCTCTTGCCAGATACTGTATTGTGGTTCCCTCAAAAAGACATTCCTTTCTTTAGACTCACTGAAGTTACACGTTCCATGCCTTGGTTAGCGCCAGAAGGAAAATCAATCATTACGGTTGATATCGGATGCAAAAAGGATGATGAAATTTGGGCAATGGATGATCACGAATTGGCCCGAATTTGTTTAGGGCATCTTGAATCAGTTATTCCGGATGTTAAACAAAGATTCCTGGCAAGTGATGTTTTACGAACACCCATAGCTTACCCTGTTTTTCTAAATGAGTATGAAGCGCAACGGCAGGATTTTGAACACTCAACTAATATTGATAATCTTTTGAGCATCGGGCGTAATGGGGAATTCGCGCACAGATTTATGGAAGATGTTTATTGGCGCACGCGAAAAAAAGTAGAAAAACTGATCCTATCCGGTTAATAATCTGTTAATGGATGACGACTAAAATTTTACTCTTTTAAATAGTGAAGCTTGAAATCAAAAAACAAAACTTAAAGCAAAAATTTAAAAAAATCATGAAACATAATGGTGATGGCGCAGATAAAGAACTTTTAATAATCTATTCACTGGGGATTTTCATTTCTGCTATTGAACTGATTATTTTATTGTTATTTAATATACACAACTAAACAAATTAAAGCTACTAATTGCAATACATATTGAATTTTATTACACTACTTCTTATAACCAACGGAAGTAGTTTCATGAGTAGCGTTTTTGATTTTGATAAATAACCGTATTTAACAACCTATTAATTATTACTACTAAAGCATTTATTTTGAAAAAAATTTTTAAGAATTGGGTCATAATCAGAAGTATGGTAATTATTTTGTTTTTGTTCTACGCCTGTTATATTCATTTTTTTGGATCGGGGAAATTTACCGATGAAGAAAGCGAACTGCATGTAGTAGAATTATTAATTTATACATTTTCATCTTTACTTTTAATTTATTTCTATTTCTACCGTTATGAGATGATGAAATTTGCTATCCTATTCGATTTTATTTTCCTTTTTTTTATAGCCTATTATTTCCGTATGAATTATAGTATATTATTTGTGAATGTTCTTACTCTTTTTTTTGTCATTTACGAGCACAAAGATGTAAAGAATTACATTCAACGGAAGTTGAGAAAATTTAATATTTTTTTTAAATAGCTAATTTGGAGTCGGAAATTTGTTTATCGTAAATTTCCATAACATAGCTACACTAACGCCAGCGGCAATACAGAATCTTCAGTAACTGGTTTCAGCGATTTGAATATGATAATACCCAGCAAAAAGCAAATGCATGTGAAGACAGAGACAGAACACAGGTAATAAAATATGCCGACCACCGGTATGTTTACATTTGCGGGCAACCCCAGGGATTTTTTTGAATTGAAAAATTGAAACATAATGAACAATAACAATACTCCGTAATAGCTTAAAGTTCCGGGATAAAATAACAGACCTGTTAATAACAAGGCTACCCAAAGATAGTTATATAGTTTTCGCCTCACCAGGTAGCCTAAATAGATAGCAGTGAGTAAAAGCCCACCGGCTAAAATACAGGTATAGGAAACGTGGTCTTCAATCGTAATTAAATTATTTCTTAGCAACACTCCATGTAATGATTGATTAATCTCTTCCGAAAAAACCCACGCAGGTAAACGTTTCGAAGGGTTGCTAAAAATGTAGCTTATGAAAGGCCCTTTCCCAAACAATAAGAGTGTTGTACCAACGAGGGTTAATGAGCTCATAATAAAATATAGTATTGTATTCCATTGCTTCTTCAGGATAAAAACGAAGAGGAACACAATCATATATGGCTTCGTAAATAATGCCAATGCTAATAAGATGCCTGCAAATTTTCTATCTGGATATTTATTCATTAAAAGCAGGAAAAAAAGCAAAATAAAATTGGTTTGTGAAAAGGAAACCGTTTCCCTTACCGGTAAAAAAAGAAATACCAGGATTGATACCAGCATCAGTCCATTTAATTTGTATTGCTTAAAAAAGAGATCATAGATTAAATAAATACATCCCAATAGAATAAATAAATTAAAGACTGTCCAGGAAATCAAGGCTGTATTGTAAGATAAAAAACCCAGTGGGGCGAACCATAGAATCGTAGGCGGCGGATATAGAAACCCCACATTTACAATCTCTTCCTGGAAGCCGGCATAATCCAATTGAGGAAGTTGTAGCATGTTGAATGCTGCATGAAGGTTTCCCGGTAAATAATAATCATGCCCTGTTGCAGCAACTTTGCCATAAAGATAAAATGCTGTAAAATCATAAACCTGCGGATGAATAAGCCGCGAAAATATGCCGCCGGTAAAAATAGAAAAGGTTATAGTAAATAATAAAGCATAAACCAGCCAGGTAATTTTTTTTGCAGTGGCCTGTTCACTTTTTATAATATAAAAACAAAGGCATGCAAGTACTGATAAGATAAGGCCAAAGTATGGCTGGTGTACAAAGTCTTTCAGGAAGCCTATAAAATTCATTTGTCAGAAACTTTAATGGTAAATTATTTTATTACAATTGAGCTGGTTATATAGCTATACATATAAGTAATCCTATGATTACGAAAGTTAAATAGCTACCTGCATCTTTTACAGCATATACGATAGGATCATCGGTCATTTCACCACGATTGGTAATAACCCATATACGGCTGATCCAGAATAAAAACAGCAAGCTTATTCCCCACAATACTTTTGGATAAGAATATAACCTGGCAACATCAGGACTTTCTATGTATAAGGAAAAAACCACTACCGATAAAAAACCGGTTGCAATACCCATGATCTGGAGCAGGTTGAGGTCCTGCATTGTATATTCCCTTCCACGGCTGAGTAAGCCGGTTTCATCTTTAACTTTCATGAGTTCAGAATAACGTTTTACAAATGCGAGACTCAAAAAGATAAAGGTGGAAAAAGCGATCAGCCAGAATGAGATCGAAATATTGGTAACCAGTCCGCCAGCGATTACACGCGATGAATAAAGCAAGGCTAATATAAACACATCATACAGGATGATTTTCTTGAAATACAGAGAATAGGCAAAAGAAATCACGAAGTAAACAACCAATGCAATTAAGAAATTGAAATTCAATAATGAAGCAAGCGTTATACCGGCCGCCAGTAAAATAAAAGCTAAAACAACACCCGATAAAATTGATAGCTTACCTGAGGCGAAAGGCCTTAATCGTTTTCGCGGATGCAAACGGTCGGCATTCAGATCGAATAAATCATTTATAACATAACCCGCAGACGCGGCAAAACTGAATGCGAAGAAAGCCGCAATTGCCTCCAGAATTAAATGGAAAGAATTTAAAGAATGAGAAGTGATCAGTGGCACGAATATGAGCACATTCTTTATCCACTGATATACACGTATCGCTTTAACATAGTCTCGTAAAGGCAGCTTTTGCGATCTCCAGGTGTGTTTAAGATAGGATACTTTTTTCGTTTTTCTTTCCAGCGACCTTGAAGGATTGACCAAATAGGAATACCTTGAAGAAGCAAATATTTTAAGATCAGCTTTAGAATCTCCTATATAATCAAAACGGGATTTTCCAAAATTATTAACCAGGACTTTTAACTTATTAAAGCCTTTTAAATTTATTTTTTCTGTTCCATAAACTTCATCAAAAATAGGATACATTTTTGCTATTTCCAGGGCATGCGCCTTGAGTGAAGCGGTTGCAAGCACAAGTTTTCTTCCCATGGCTGATTCTGCCTGGAGAAACTTAAGCAACTGTATATTATATGGAAGCAAATCATAGCGCAAATGCACAATTTTAAAAATTTTATTTTTTAAATGCGCTTTGCCTTTTAATAACCAGAGCATGCAAAGAAAAATATAGAGGGGATTTTTCCTGAAAAGCATTATGGCCCCCTCGTATAAAAGATCTGTTTTTATTAATGTTCCGTCCAGGTCGACAACCAGTGGGTAATCATCGCCTAAAAAATCGGTTTTTTGAAATTTGACATACTTATTGATCCTCGATTCCATCTGGTAGAATTAAATTAATAGTTGATAATGACGGACAGGAAAATAATTCGATACAGATACAATCAAACGGGATGTAACTTGTATACGATGACGTATTCTAAAACTTTAAGATGGGGGATGGCAATCTCGAGGAAATTTGGGATGCTACGTTGAATTCTCAGTTGAGTTAGCTAAACTGTCGCAAAATTACATTTATTTATTAAAAAAGGAAATTTATCATGAAAATTTTTTGGTTTTATTTTCCTTACAGGTTAAAAGTTACCTATAACTGGTTGCTTCTATGGATTTTTTATGCCGTGATAACAGGGTGTTGATTTATTGGTATATTATCGATTTCATATATGGTTTTGATCGTACATCATAAAAAGGATCTTGATGGAAAATAAATGACGGGAATTATAATTCTATATA
>JBDTLZ010000053.1:0-2549 GCA_039934515.1 Ginsengibacter sp. | reverse complement strand
AGAATAGAAGTTTCCTAAACTTTTGATACAGGTTCGATTCCTGTCGGGACTACTATACATATATGATAATCAATTAGTTATAGGATATGATTGACACTGGGATTGACAGTATTTGTCAAAAACTTAGGTCAATTGCTAAGGAGTCTGCAATAAACAAAGCGGGTTAGTACTTCTTTTTTGGATTCAATGAAGTGTGAAATACTGAAACAATTCGGATAAGTTTTTTCCTTTTGTTTATCCTATAGATGATGAGAAATGGGAAAATAGGAACCGGCGTTTCCTTATATGATCTAAACCGGGTTGGGTATCTTTCGGGAGCTTGTTCTATTTTTTCAATACGGCTCCTTACCTCTTTTAAAAAGCGATCTCCCAGGCCAAATTGCCTTTCTTCACATACCATTCCCATGCTTGTGTAATTTCTTTTTGGGCACGACTGGATAAAATAGTTCCATGAACTGGTGAGTTAGCCATACCTTTTTTTGCGGAGTTTGCTTATTGAGGTTTCCAACTCATCAAGCGTGTAGCCTCTGTCTGTGCCATTTTCAAGAGATTGGTAGCGATCGTCAAGTTCCGCAGTAAATGCTTTGTCCTTCCACCATTCTTTTGTCCGCTCGATTTCATCTTGGAGTAAATAATAAATTGCATTTAGCTTTTTTTCATCCGCCACCCGAATGAAATCGTATAATTTATGTCGTATCGCTAAACTTGGATCACTCATAGATCAAATTTACAAAAAATTATTGAAGAGATTTCTGATGATAATGCTACGCATCGGTATTTAGATCTTAATAATGCCGGCCCAGGTAATCCCGGCAAAGGAAGAGACAATAAGTTGCTACGATAACCCAGAGTATCCAGAATAAAATCCTTCCAAAGATGATCTTATAATATTCTTTTTGATTCCACTCCGGGAAAAACAAAATCCTTTTTTCATGGAGAACCTGTTTTGGTTGTGCCGCAATTATTTTCTGTATGGTATTTATTCCTTGCGTCACAATCATTGTCAAGGGCCGGGTATCCGTTTCCGGTACCGGCACTTTAATCTCAGTAAGTTTTCGCTTAAAATCCGTGACCGTTGATTTTAATTCCAGGATTTCCTTGTTCTGTTCTTCCACCAGTAAATTCATCTTTTTAAATTCTTCCAGCAATTCAATTAGAAACTGTTTCCAATATGTCTTTTTCCATGGCTATCTTTTTAAATTTTTCTTGTTAATTTATAGGTGCTGCGAGTGTCGCTTTTTCTTTTTCCTTAGCAATTCATGGGGGATTTTTGATTCTGAATGGGCTGTCTTGAGTAAGTCATCGAGCAGTTTATTGCGCTGGATTTGCATACCCTTTGACATTTCTTCTGATAGGGATTTCGATTCCTTTTGGCTATAGTTCTGGGTATTTTTTTGAAGAAGTTCTTTTGGCCTGGCTTTAATAAAAAGAGTTTGCTTTTGGTAAAGGACCCGCTGTAATATCTTTTCAATTGTTGCCAGGGAATACCCCAGCTCGCTACCCTTCGCATATACCCCTTTACTGTCAATAAAGGCAATCCCACGCCCCCTTATTAAGTTCCTGTTTCACAGCCTGACACTCCGGTACCATTTTGTGAGATCACTATCCAGGATGCTACGTCGATTCGTTTTTACCAGCCCGTGGATGCAAAATTCATCAAGGCTCTAAACCTCTTTTGATGCTGCATCTTTCAGATCGTCAGCGCTTCTTCTTGTTTTGCCCTGCCACAGATATGCGTAAAAGTTTTCACGGACTTGCAGCCATCGTCACCCAGCAGATGCGCCACGATGTGCTGAGTGGTGACATCTATGTTTTTATCAGTAAGCGTCGTAATGCTATAAAACTGCTTAGGTTTGAAGGTGATGGATTTGCCAGGTGTTTTACCTTCTTCAATGTATTATGAACGACAAAATATCAAGCCACCGTAAAAACGTACAAGAAGCAACAATGCTCAGTTTTCGGCAATTAAGAATGGTTACGGGGAATTTATAGGCATGGTTGCCGATGATCCCGATAATAAGATTGAATTAAAGACTTTCCATAGTTTCTATTTTGAATTGACCATGAAGCTTTAAAAAAAGAACAGCAAGCCTATAAGCCTATCCCTGTGGTCCGCCAGATTAATACATCGATAGTTCAAAAGAATTATATACAGATAAAAACAGGAGATGGGAGATTTGGTAAATGCAGAAATGGAACCGATTATGAATGATCCGGCCAGGGAATGGTATTGAAAAAAAAATTAGGCGTATATCTGGGGACTTATGGCTGGAAATAATTTGATTATCCACAGCCATATCTATGGTTTTTTGACTACTTTTGGCTGGCAATAATTCGATTATTCACAGCCATATCTATCATTCTGAACCAGGTTTTGGCTATCAATAAAATATCTGAAATGGAAAAACTCATTGGCCGGGAGGTCGAAAAAAAGATATTGAAGGAGACTATGGATTCCGGCGCGCCGGAATTAATAGTCCTATTTGGACGGCGGCGTGTTGGAAAAACCTTCCTGATACGGCAATACATGCAAAAGGAACTGATTTTTG
>JBDTLZ010000052.1:0-7704 GCA_039934515.1 Ginsengibacter sp. | reverse complement strand
CCGAAGAGATTTCTTAGCCCTGCGTACCGTTCCGTGGGGCTTTTTTGTTTATGATTCTGTCAATCATTTCATTTCATTTTTAAATTTACACTGAATACATGGTAAAATCGGCTCTTTTTTGAAAGAGTACCTTCTTTCTTTCCCGCCATTTTTTATCTTTGCGCTTTCAAATTAAATAAATGTATCATGCCTTCATTTGACCTAGTAAGCAAAGTTGACCTGCAAACACTTGATAACGCGATAAATACGGTAGAAAAAGAAATAAAAAACCGCTTTGACTTTAAAGGAAATCATGTGGTTATAGACCTTAATAAAAAGGATTTCAAGTTAAATCTTGAAGGAGAAAGTGAAATGAAGGTCAACCAAATAATTGATGTCCTGATAAGTAAAAGCATGAAACAAGGCCTTGCCGCAGAAATTTATGATCTCAGCAAAGAGCCTTTCCAAAGCGGCAAAATCGTTAAAAAAGAAGTACCAGTGAGAAACGGCATTAAACAGGAAGATGCAAAAAAGATCGTGAAACTTATAAAAGATTCCGGTATGAAGGTGCAGGCGGCGATAATGGACGATATCATCAGGATCACCGGTAAAAAAATTGATGACCTCCAGCAGGTGATCCAGGCGTCAAAAGGGTGGGACCTGGGACTTGCATTACAGTATATCAATATGAAAAATTAAGCCATTATTCGTTTTGTCCATATTAAGAAATGTTTTACCTTTGCACCTTCAAAAAATGCCTTTCCAAGGCTTGGTTAAAATAAATAATATGAAAAAAGATCTTCATCCATCAAATTACAAGTTTGTAGTTTTCAAGGATATGAGTAATGGCCATATGTTTTTGAGCCGCTCTACCGCATCATCAAAAGAAATGGTAAAATGGGAAGATGGCAAGGAATATCCTGTTGTTAAGCTCGAAATTTCAAATACGTCGCACCCATTTTATACAGGTAAAAATGTACTGGTTGATACGGCCGGCCGTATTGATAAATTCAACAAGCGCTACGAGAAAAGAGATAAATAATATTTGTTTTATTTGATTTTTATTCCCCCTTCATTGGGGGTTTTTTTTTATTTTCCTGCTCTGTCCATTAATAACTAGATTAGCGAATGAATATTTTGCTGGATGATCTTCCTTTCAACAATAGCCTGTATCCGCTGGCTGGAACAAGATCTATGGTGTACTTAAGGATCGGTATCCTTACGATCCTTGAAAAATGGCAACTGCTTACCGGGAAAATAGCCGTGGGTTCTGAACAAACTCCGGGAAGTGTGGACTCCTTCAATAAAATTCCTGCGAATATCATTCCTTCGGCTAATTTTTTGAAACAACTTCTCAAAGAGCCCGAAATGTTGCCATCTACAGCCGGTTGTAAAATACTGGAGTATCCCTGGCAGATTTTTGCATACAATGACTGGGCAATGCGACAGGATTTTGAAATGATTACCAGCGGGAGAACTTCAGCAGATATTTCTTCAAGCAATAAAATTATTTGTCCCGAAAATGTTTTTGTTGAGGAAGGGGCCAGCGTCCTTTATTCAATCTTAAATGCGTCGGATGGCCCGGTCTATATAGATAAAAATGCAGAAATACAGGAAGGAAGCCTTATCCGCGGCCCTTTTTCATTAGGCGAAGGTGGCAGGATAAAGATGGGAACCCGCATTTATGGTGCAACAACTATTGGGCCCTATTGCCTTGCCGGAGGAGAGATCAAAAATTCAATTATGACCGGGTACAGCAACAAGGCGCACGATGGTTACCTCGGAGATTCCGTGATCGGAATGTGGTGTAACCTGGGGGCAGGCACCAGCAATTCCAACTTAAAAAATACTGCAGGCATTGTAAAAGCCTGGAGCAGGGAGAAAAATGAATTTGTAAATGCAGGAAATAAATGTGGCGTGCTTATGGGTGATTATAGCCGTTGCGCCATTAATACATCCTTTAACACCGGAACAGTGGTAGGAATAAGCTGCAATATATTTGGAAATATTTTTCCTGATAAATTTATTAAAGACTTCACCTGGGGAAATGAAAAATATATATTTGAAAAAGCAATATCGGATATCAATAATTGGAAAAAGTTAAAGGGACTTGAAATCACACCACAGGAAATAACTTCGCTTAAAAATATTTATGAACTAAAACAACCATAATGAGAATACAAATTGCCGCGGCAAACTGGAAAATGAATAACACAATTGAACAGGCAAACGATTTGCTTGATCAATTAATAAAAGCACCTATTTTACTCCAGAAGGGGCAGGAGGTGGTTGTCGCTGTGCCGTTTCCCTATCTTATATTGGCAAAAGAAAAATTCAAAAATACTCCCGGGTTCAAGGTGGCAGCACAAAACTGTTATACAAAGCCTTCTGGTGCATTTACAGGAGAAGTTAGCGCAGTGATGCTCGCGTCGATAGATGTGGAGTATGTAATTATTGGCCATAGTGAAAGGCGGGAATTTTTTCATGAGGATAACGAAATGCTTTCCCAAAAAGTGGATGTGAGCCTTGCCAATGGAATTAAGCCGATATTCTGTTGTGGCGAACCGCTGCAAATTAGAGAGGCTGAAAGTCAAAACCAGTACGTTGCCAAACAAATTGTGGAGGGGCTTTTTCATCTTGAAAGCGAGCGCCTTAAAAATTTTGTAGTAGCCTATGAGCCTATATGGGCAATAGGAACCGGTAAAACAGCATCCGCTCAGCAGGCACAGGACATGCAGGCGCATATTCGCAGCGTTTTTGCAGAGAGGTATGGAAAAGCAATTGCAGACAGCATTTCAATTTTATATGGCGGAAGTGTGAAAGCTAACAATTCAAAAGAGATTTTTCAACAACCAGATGTAGATGGCGGATTGGTTGGCGGTGCCTGCCTGGTAGCCCCTGAATTCGCTGCAATAATCAAAAGCCTCAAATAGCTGCTACATCACGGAAATGTAAAATTTCATGGGATGGCTTTATTTTGTGACAGTTAGTGCCTGTTTCTTTATTCAATCGTTTAATTTGTAGGTATAAAAAAAAACGATTATGAAAAAAATTATCATTGCCCTGCTTTTTATAGCGGGTTCTTTAGGCTTTACCAATGTACAGGCCCAGGAAAAGAGCACCGCTAAAAAATCTGCGACCGCTAAGTCAACAACTATAAAGTCAAAAGATTCAACGCTGGTAAAAAAGACAGGGATGAAAAAGGATGGTACGCCTGATATGCGCTTGAAGGAAAATAAGACTACGGTAAAAACAACGCCTGCAGGCCCAACAAAAAAAGATGGTACTGCAGATATGCGGTATAAAGCCAATAAAGCAAAGGCCACTAAATAAGGGCAAGGTTTTTTGAAATGTAAAAGCACTCCGCTGTAATGGCTGGGTGCTTTTATATTATTACATCATCCACGGAAAGAATTTCACCCTCAACCTGGTTTAAGACAACCTCTGTATACGAATTTAATTTGTCGAGATATATTATTGTCTTATCTCCCGTTAATGCTCTTTCATACATAGGTATAAACTTAGCTCCATGCTGAATTTCGCTAAAAAGGTAAGAGGTCCTGGCCACGACCACATTTGAAAACAAATCATCAAAGGCTTTTATAAATATCAGAATTTCTCCTTTCACATTTTCAAAATCGCCTTTTGTAAAATTGAAGAGCGGGCTTTTTTCCGTGATCGGATGTACGAGCGTCCAGCTAAGGCTAAGTGCATTCACGGTGCTGAATTCAAGATCTAGCTGGTAAAATTTATTGACATTTACACCGTTTTCCTCTACAGTCATTCCAAGAGTCATATTGGCCGAAGCATCAACCAGGTTGGTATTTTTATAGGGTGCAACCCTCATCATTAGTGCATTAATGTCTTTGTATGGCGCGATTAATGCATTGTGGCTAAAGCGAAGATAAGCGACTGGTTTTGCAAACCTTCCATACAACAAGCCTGTTACAAGGGCGAAACTGAGCAATCCTATGAGGGCCTCAAATGCGGCGATGGAACTTGATATGAATCCAATCGGGCTAATACGTCCGTAACCAACTGTTGTAAATGTTTGTGTGCTGAAGAAAAATGCCTCGCCAAAATTCGTCATGGTTGAAGGGGAAGGGATTTCACCAAGGGTATCCACGCCGATAATAAAATATACAGTAGCAAAAAGCAGGTTACTAATTACATAAAAAAGTACGATGATTAAAAAAAATTTCCACCTCGGCAAAAGGAGCATTGTATGGTACCAGCTTATCTTTTCTAAAAAACCAATCCCGCTTTTTTCAATATTTGGCCTGCCATTCTTATTGACAAACCTTCCCCCGTAACTAGATGGGTTATTGCCAAAACCTGTATTTATTTCGGGCTTTGCTTTAGAACTTATTTTACGAAGTATGGCCATAATTATTTTTCAAAAAGGTTTTTAAATATTTCCACATTCCCGCACAGGTAGTTAGCAGGGTGACAATTACCGCAACAATTAATTTCACAGCTATTGATGAGTTTTGCAACAACAAAAATAGGACGAGATATAAAATAAACATGACCCCGAATTTCAAACCCAGGGTTCGAAAAGGTAAAAGTCCTGAAACCGGGATCTTTAGTATCGCTGCCGAATGCCATAAATAATAAGATACCTGGCAGTATGTTGAGATCACTATTGACAATGCAATGCCCCTGCTTCCCATAAAAGGGTATAGGCATACCATCAAAACAAGTGCTATAATAATATCGATCAGTGAACCGAGCATAACTTTTTTTCCCTGTGAAAAACATTGCAAAATAACACTGTAGTTGTTTATCCTGAGTGGAATTATGAAGACACTTATGGCAAAAATCGGGAGGGAAGCATTGTATTTATCTTTAAATATGACCGAAAAAAGCTCAGTCCGAAAAAAAAACAGGAAAAAAAACAAAGGAAATACAACGGCTGACAGCATGTTAGCGCTTTCCCTGAAAAGGGACTGGATCTTATCAGTCTTTGCGATATTGGCTGAAAATTCAATGAGCATCAGGCTTCCCGCTACACTTATGAGCAAGCCAAACAATGGAATTTCAAAGGAGCCGTTAAAAAACACCGCAAAATCGGAAACTGTAAGCAGGTACAACAGGAAAATTTTGTCAACCCATTTTGAAAATATCCCAAATACCTCATTCAATCCTAAATACCCCCAGTGGGCAAGAAAATGGTTTTCACTGCTAACCGGTATATGATATTCTTTTTTTACACGAACCATTAAAATTGCCACGAGTTTTATGAAAGATATAAGCACAATTCCTTCAACCAGCTTAACCAGGGAATACCCATATAGCAGGATATAAATATGCCAGCCGAAAAAAAATGCCGCGTAAAAAAAATTAATAACGAAAGAAAGCCTTTCCCTGCCGCGCTTGATCAACAATGTTTCGGCAATGGTAATTGTATTTTGAATTACCATAAATATAATGAGTAGCCATTTTTGGGGCGTAGTGAAATTTTTGGCAAGAAAGAAAAAAGCCGCCAGGCCGGCCATCGATAAAACAATATAAAAAGGAGCAATGATCTTTCGCTTACTTTTTAAAAATGAAAACAGGAAGGGGAGGCTGGTGGAAAGTATCACCGATGAAACTCCGAAACTGATGACAACATTTACGATATTAGCATACATCCAAATGCTTTGGAATGTTCCGTAATCGTCATAACTTAATTGTCTTGAATAGATAATAGTGATCAAAAAAAGCGATACCAGGGGCATAATCCGTCCCAAAAACAACCATAAATACTTCCTGGCAATGAATGGCTTATAAGCTTCCGTACTACTATTGTTCATTATTTTTGCGACTGGAAATTTTAAAGCACGGCTATTTCGACAATTGATAGCAGTATCATTTCACCAAATTAAATGTTTCTTTTAAATCTTCTGATTTAAATAAAGAAAGTACCTGCAACCACAATAACTAAAATCTAAATCTTTCGGGTAAAGAAAGCTATTGCAGCCGCTGAATGCTTTTTCTTATCTTCGCCGCCGATTATGAAGAACATCAGGAATTTTTGCATCATAGCTCATATTGACCACGGAAAAAGTACGCTGGCAGACCGTTTACTTGAGTTTACTCATACAATTACGGCCAGGGAGATGCAGGCCCAGGTATTGGATGATATGGACCTGGAAAGGGAGAAAGGGATTACCATAAAAAGTCATGCGATCCAGATCAATTATACGACGGGTGGTGTCGATTATGTCTTAAACCTCATCGATACGCCCGGCCACGTTGATTTTAGCTATGAAGTAAGCCGTGCGCTTGCTGCCTGTGAAGGGGTCTTATTGCTGGTAGATGCTACCCAGGGTATTCAGGCTCAGACCATTTCAAATTTATACCTGGCTATCGACAACAATCTGGAGATCATTCCTGTTATTAACAAAATTGATATGGATGGGGCTATGATCCCCGAAGTTGAGGACCAGATAATCGAGTTGACCGGTTGCAAACATGAGGACATTTTACATGCCAGCGCAAAAACGGGAATTGGAATCGAAAAAATACTGGCCGCCATCATCAACCGGATACCTGCACCGACAGGCGACTATGATGCACCATTGCAGGCATTGATTTTTGACAGTGTTTTCAATAACTTCCGGGGAATTTTGGTTTATTACCGCATTTTTAACGGGGTACTTAAGAAAGGCGATAAAATAAAATTCTCAAATACAGGAAAAGAGTATGGAGCAGATGAGGTGGGTGTGTTAAAAATCGGGTTGCTACCAAAGCCCGAAGTGAAAGCAGGGGATGTGGGGTATGTAATTACCGGTATTAAAAATGCAAAAGAAGTAAAGGTAGGCGATACCATAACCACCACCAACAATCCATGTAAAGAATCTATTAAAGGTTTCGAAGAAGTAAAGCCAATGGTTTTTGCCGGGATTTTCCCCATCAATACTGATGAATTTGAAGAACTTCGCGACTGTATGGAGAAACTGCAACTTAATGATGCTTCTCTTACTTTTGAACTCGAGACGTCACAGGCACTGGGTTTTGGATTTCGCTGCGGTTTCCTCGGAATGCTCCATATGGAGATAATCCAGGAAAGGCTTGAGAGGGAATTTAATCAAACAGTAATCACGACAGTTCCCAACGTAAGTTTTGTAGCCTATACCACGAAGGGCGAAAAAATAATTGTAAACAATCCTACCCAAATGCCCGACCCAAGCAGGATTGAGAAAATTGAAGAGCCCTTTATAAAAGCGCAGATCATCACAAAACCCGAATATATTGGTAATATCATGACATTGTGTATCAGTAAGCGGGGATTACTTATTAACCAGGGTTACTTGACACCCACCCGTGTCGAGCTTACTTTTGAAATGCCCCTGACTGAAATAGTTTTCGATTTTTACGACAGGCTAAAGAGCGTCACCAGGGGATATGCGTCGTTTGATTACCATCCTATCGGCTATCGGGAAAGTGATATTGTAAAGATGGATATTTTATTAAATGGAGAGAAAGTAGATGCACTGAGCTCTTTGATCCACCGTATGCGTTCGCATGAATTTGGCCGTAAGCTGTGCGAGAAATTAAAAGATCTTGTGCCTCGACAGCAATTCCTAATTGCGATCCAGGCCGCCATAGGTGCCAAAGTTGTGGCACGCGAAAATATCAGCGCCATGCGTAAGGATGTGACCGCAAAATGTTATGGTGGTGATATAAGCCGTAAAAGAAAATTGCTCGAGAAACAAAAAGAAGGTAAAAAACGGATGAAAC
>JBDTLZ010000051.1:0-9007 GCA_039934515.1 Ginsengibacter sp. | reverse complement strand
TCATTGATGTGGGCTGCGCCATGGTAGTAGTAAAGATAAAGAACGTAATAAGTAGAAATCCAAGATCAACCATTGGTGTAAGATCGACACGGGTCGAGAGTTTCTTTCCCTTCTTTACACCAGGCCCTTTCTTGTGGCCGCCGCCACTTTTTATCTCCATTTCTGCCATAGTAGTATTTTTTAATTTTTTATAAAAAATTTACAAAAGTTATTGATTCATCTCACCGGCCAGGTTCTTTTTATACAATTCGCTTCCTTCCGGTACATCTTCCGCATTGGTAACTAAATTGTATTTGTAAATGTCATTCTTCTTAAAGGCCTCAATTACCGCTTTAAATGCCGGGAACTTTGCATTGTTATCGCCTTTAATATAAAAATTCATCTTAACACCCTGGTTTGCCTGTACAGCAGCAGTTATCCAGGCCTGCAGCTCATTATTAGTGCTGTCTGTAGGAACACCGGTAAGTTTCGTAGCCTTTATCTGTTCTGCAGTAAGCCGGTCAAACTGGTTGAGCTGACTTATGGGACCACCGACAAACGTAGCCGATTGAAAGTATTTAATATCTTCCGGAGAGAACGTGAGGTTTCTTTGTTTTGCGAGTTCCTTTATTACGTCACCACGCATTTCTTCACTCATATCAATATAAACCTTGCCATCTTTATCGATAGATACTTTAAAGGCATCCTTATCGGTAGCGGCTTTTGAAGATACTGAGCTTGGAGGGGTTACCTCAATGGCTTCCTCAGGCTTGAATTTCGTTGTTAAGATAAAGAAAGACAACAACAGAAAAGCAACGTCACACATCGCCGTCATATCGACATTGGTACTACCGCGTTTTATTTTGGCTCTTCCCATTTCTGTAATATTTTATTATTAGATTCAATATTTATCAAATTCCACAAAAAATCCTTATTTATAAAGAGAAGCGAAGCTTTGGGTCAGCGTAAAGCCTGATTCGTCGATACCGTAAGTGATACCGTCAATCTTGGTTGTGAAAATATTATAAGAAATAATTGCAAATGCTGACGTACCGATACCAAGAGCGGTATTGTACAAGGCTTCTGCAATACCTTTAGACAGTTCCCTTGCAGCCGCGCCGCCACCAGATTCACCGAGGTTACTAAATGCACGGATCATACCCACCACAGTCCCCAATAAACCGATCAATGTTGCTACTGAAGCAATTGTGGAAAGGAAGACGAGGTTTTTTTCAAGCATTGGCAATTCAAGCGCAGTAGCTTCTTCTACTTCTTTTTGTATAGCAAGTACTTTTTGCTCAGTATCCAGTTCATTGTCGGTGATCATTGCCTTGTATTTACGGAGGCCTGCTTTCATTACATTGCCCACAGAGCCTTTCTGCCTGTCGCATTCAGCAATTGCGGCATCCACTTTTTTATCAGCAAGATAAAACTGAACTTTCCTGATAAATTCTGCATTCGAACCTTTTCCGTTTGCTTTTGAAACTGTCAGCCATCTTTCAATTACAAAAGTGAACACGATCAGGAAGCAACCAATAAGTACAGGAACGATAATTCCACCTTCATACATCCTCGCGAGGTCACCTTTGGGGCCAACATGTTTAGGCCAGAAACCACCTGCCGGATCGGGAGCTGTGAAATTACCTGCAGCACCAATAACGAAACGCCAGATTATGTATCCCATTATGATACAAATAATTGGAGCAAGCAAAGAAACAAGATTGTTGGATTTTTTTGCCTGAACCGAGGTCGTAGATCTTACAGTAGAGGATGCAGTAGTATTTGAATCTGCCATAACGTTTGGTTTTAATGTTTAATGATTAAGATGAATTTGATTAAAATATTTGATGGTACAATTGTAATGAAAAAAAGTTTGAAAATTCTCATTCAGCTAAAAAAAATTTTTTTGGCGCGGGTCACAAGTTATATAATTTAATTTAATGTTCTAAACGGATAAATAAATTATTAAATAATTGTTTTGGGTCAAAATTTCCACATCGTTCTCTTTGTGATCCAAAAAATAACACTATTATCAGAATTTGCAGAAACGCAGCTTTCAACACTTCGGGTACCAAATCTTTTCGCGTAATTTCAAAACCAGGTCACATCAAATGAAACGCAGACAACTTATTAAGCAGCCGAATGATATAGATGATATTAATGAGGTAAGAGAGGAATTTATTCATAACGAAGTGCCACTATAGGATCAAGCCGGGCAGCTTTCACTGCCGGGTATAAACCTGCAAAAAGCCCCACCGCAGAACATACAATGATCCCTAAAATTACCCATCCCCAAGGCACAACAAAACCTGTATGAAGAAACACGCCAACAATGTTCCCGACGAGTACTCCTAATACTATTCCAAAAATAGCACCTATTAGGCTAATAAGAACAGACTCAAAAAGAAATTGCGTGCGGATACTTCTCCTGGTACCGCCTAATGCCTTGATCAACCCGATTTCACGGGTGCGTTCATTTACAGCGACCAGCATTATATTCATGAGGCCTATGGCTGCACCGATCAAAGTTATAAGACCAATAAACGCCGCAGCGGTTGTTATAGCGCCCAGGCTGCTCATAAATACTTCGGCAATGCTGTCACTTTTGTCAATATAAAAATTATTGTCTTCGTCAATTGCAATTTTGCGAATGGGGCGGAAAGTTCCCCTGGCCTCACCGATAGCTGCATCCATATCTTTTATATCATTTACCATAACCCCGATATTGTATGAAGTTCCATCGGTTGTGAACAGCCTCCGTATGTTGTTGTACGGTGTCAGCACTACATTATCCGCATTTAAAAAAGCGCTGGAGCCTTTATCTTTTAATATCCCGATAACCCTGTATTTTATTCCTGCAACAGTGATGATCTTATCCATCGCTCTTTTTATATTTTCCCCATAAAGTTTTTGTGAAACACTATTTCCCAAAATACACACGCTTCTGCCACTCTCAACGTCAACCCTGCTGAAATTTCTGCCTTCGGCCAGGGTATAACCACTTTGCACCAGGTAATTTTCATCGCAGCCCTGCAATGAAATATTGGGATTGGTTTTAACTGTTTCATTATTCACTACAACATTGCCCGGGCCACGCAATGATATGCTCACAATTGCCGGAAACGGATACCTTTCTTTAAAAAGTTTCGCTTCCTGGTAGGTAATAATTTTACCATTATTCGACTTTTTTTGTTTCAGGGCATTTACCTCAGTTTTTTTTACCTCTCTCCTTCCCCCGATACGAATTTGCCTTTCCTGGAAATGAATACTAAATGAATTGGCCCCCATAGTTGAAAAACTTTCAGTGAGGCTCTGGTTCATGGAAGCGATAGCAGTAATGATACCTATTAGTGCCATAATGCCAAATGCAATGATCGTCACGGTAATGCCGGTACGAAGCTTATTACTTTTTACCGTACGGAAGGCGAGTGAAAGAGAATCAATTAAGTGCATAGGTAAATGTACAAATTCGCAAGAATTTTTACTGCAACATACCTGTATTAATAATAAAGCCAGTCAATAACAAGGCCTGGCATAATACCCAAAACAATCAGCAGGACTGCCATGAGTATAAGAAGGAACCTGAAAGATGCAGTTATATTTATTTGATTGTTGATACCAGCAGCAGGCTCTTTAAAGTACATCGCCTGTATCACCCTGAAATAATAATAAGCACTGATCGCGGCACATATAACCGCGAGGATAACCAGCCACAAATGATGCCCATTTTTAACAGCGGCAACCAGCATGTAAAATTTTGCGAGAAAGCCTGCTGTGAGCGGCACGCCGGTAAGCGACAAAAGAAAGATGGTGGCTGCCAAAGCCACCAGGGGCTCTTGCCTGCCCAGCCCATTAAATCCTTCGATCGAATAATCATTCATTTTGATAAGAATGCCAAAAAGGCCAATAGAAGCTATACTGTATGCGGCAGCATAAAAAATAAGGGCATCTCTGCCAGGGTCGCTTAAAGCAAAGACAGCAAACATCATAAAACCTGCCTGTGCTATGCTTGAATAAGCAAGCATTCGTTTTACGCTTCGCTGGAACACCGCTGTAAGGTTGCCGATAATTAATGTAGCCGCGGTAATAATTACGATCAGTATTTGCCATTGCTCCTGCATAACACCAAAGGAAGCCCGGAACAGCCGGATGAATGCAATAAACCCCGCCACCTTTACAATGGTTGCCATGAAGGATGTAAATACGGTAGGTGCACCGTCATAAACATCGGGCGTCCAGAAATGAAAAGGCGCAGCAGATACTTTAAAGGACATGGATACAACCAGCAATACCAGCCCGGCTGCTATCATAGGAGGCAAGGTTCCATTGCCAAGGTTAATTGTATTTATATAAAATGATCCCAGGCTGTTGCCTCCATAAATAAGCGCGATCCCCATAAGCATAATGCCTGTTGAAAAAGCGCCCATCAGGAAGTATTTTAAAGAGGCTTCATTCCCTTTTAAATTGCGTTTATCGCTACCCGTAAGTATATACAAAGGAATGGACATAATTTCAATCCCCAGGAAAAGCATCAAAAGGGTGTTGAACGATGAAGAAATAGAAACCCCGCAAAGAACAAAAAATATCAATGCAAAATATTCTGAAACATGGTTTCCGACTTTCTCAATATCTCGTGCATTCAACAGGAAAAACAACAGCGTGCATGTAAAAGCAACTGTATTAAAATGAAGACTAAGGTTGTCAAAATGCAACATCCCCCTCGTATCTATATTCAATACAAGCTTCCCGCCAAATTCAAGAATATTAGCAACCAGCATAATTATAATACCTGCAATAGCACAGTATTTGGCAGCGGTTTGTTTTTTGAAGAACACACCTCCGAACATCATAATAACTCCCCAAATTGCCGATAATATTATTGCATTCATAATGTGTACCCAACTCCTGGTGGAGCTTTACTTTAGTATCAATTTAAAAAAAAACTGCCGCAATTTCTTACTAAGAACCGTTTCGCTTTTCTTTCAACCCCTCAACCGTTATGTGCCCCCGATCTTCTGCAAAATTTCTGTGACCACACCTTGCGTTAAACGAAATACCGGGTGCGGATAAATACCCAGAGCCAGGATAGAAATCACTATTACTGAAAGCACAATTTTCTGCCCGCCACTTAATGCAATTGCATTTTCAGTAAGATTATTTGGCTTACCAAAAAAAACTTTCTGAATCATATTTAACATGTACACCGCTGAAAGGATAATTCCGATACTCGCAAATGCACCATACCATTGATTAAATTGAAATACACCATTCAACATCAGGAATTCACTCACAAATGCATTCGTAAGGGGAAGCGCAATATTTGCCAGTGCAATGAGCACCAAAAATATTGCCAGCGCCGGGGATTTTATGGCAAGACCCCCGAGTTCCGATATTTTTCTAACACCTGTTTTCTTTTCAATAATATCTACCACAATCCACAATGCAATAATATTGATACCATGATTGAACATCTCCAGCATTACACCCTGCAACCCTGAAGAATTGCCCGAAAAAACGGCAGCACCCATCAAACCAATATGGGCGATAGAGGACCAGGCAACAAATCTTTTCAGGTCGTTTTGAACCAGGGCAATACAGCTTGCATAAATAATTCCGATCACGCAAAGCGTTATTACCAGGTGATCGTATTTCGCAGCAGCAGTGGGAAAAAGAGGTAGAAGCCATCTCAGCATTGCAAACACTCCCATCTTAACCATGATGCCACTCAATACCATCACTGTAGAATAAGGTGCCTGTTCATAGGTATCGGGTTGCCAGGTATGGAATGGGAAGATGGGCATCTTTATGGCAAATGCAACAAAAAATAACCAAAATAACCCATCTTGTTTTGAAGCCGAAAGCGTTGTGCTGTAAAATGCCCGCAAGGAAAACGAATGGTCTGAAAGCTGGGCCAATGCCGGTGTTTGAAGATACACATAAATAATTCCGATAAGCATCAGCAGGGATCCGGTAAATGTATAAATGAAAAATTTAAAGGTTGCCTGTATCCTTTTTTCGCCGCCCCACCGGCTACAAATAAAATATATGGGGATTAACGCGAGCTCCCAGAAGAAATAAAATACCAGGGCATCCGTCGCGACAAACACCCCGATAAGCCCCGCCTGCGCTAAAAGCATTAATCCATAAAAAGCACTGGGATTTTTATAGCCGGTTTTATAAGTTGCCACGAATATGAGCGGGAACGTAAATGCTGTCAAAAAGGTAAGCAAATGGCCCATCCCATCAAGGCCCACAGAAAAACTCGATCCGATATAAGGCAACCATACATAACTTACATTATTGTAAAGAAAATATTCAGGGTGTTTTGCAACGTCACTGTAATACAAGCTTATAACTGAAATCGCCAGGGTGGCCAGGGAAGAAAACAGTGCCCATGCTTTTACCGAACTATTGCTTTTGATAAAAAAAGTGACCAGCCCGGTAACCAGGGGTATCCAAAGAAGCAATTCAGGAAAAGTATAGTAGTTACCGAGCATTACTTTTTATTTTGAAAACAATTGAATTATGAATAACACCAACATGCCAACAACCATAAGTAAAATATATACACCGACCTGGCCACTTTGAAGTAACCTTATTTGCCTGCTCCCGTAATTGATACTTTTACCAACACCGTTCACAATGCCATCGATACCCGATTTATCAATTTTACTTAAGATCCTTGATATAGCCTGTACCGGCTTAACAACAATGGCGTTATACAACTCATCAACATAAAATTTATTTTGTATTGCTTTCGCAAATCCAGCCGGCTCTTTTGTTTCGGAAGTAATGCCCGCACCATCCTTAATCTTATATTTCTGCCAGGCCCAAAACGATATTATTAAGATCAAAATAACTGATACAGACATTAAGATTATTTCTGTTTGCCCCGATAAATGTTGTTGGGTGATTCTTTTGGAATTGACAAATACGGGCGATAAAAAATCACCCAGCCTGTGACCATTCTTCATCAGTATTTCAGGTATTCCCACAAGGCCTCCAACGGCAGAAAGTACCGCAAGAATAATCAGCGGGATTGTAATAGCCGCAGGACTTTCATGTAAGTGATGCATTTGTTCTTCAGTGCCCCTGAATTTACCGGTGAACGTAAGCGCAAGAAGCCTGAACATATAAAATGCCGTAAGCAATGCTCCCGCAAGCCCAATAACATATAACAATGGATTGCTTGTAAATGCTGCCGCCAGTATTTCATCTTTGGAAAAGAATCCCGAGAAAGGAGGAATGCCTGCAATTGCGAGGCATCCAATAAAAAAGGTAATATAGGTGATGCGCATTTTTGCCCCAAGACCCCCCATTTTTGTGATATCCTGCTCGCCTCCCATGGCATGGATGACAGACCCCGCGCCAAGGAATAAAAGTGCTTTAAAAAATGCATGGGTCATCACATGAAACACAGCCCCGGTATAAGCACCAACACCCAATCCCAGGAACATGTAGCCCAACTGGCTCACTGTTGAGTATGCAAGCACTTTTTTAATGTCATTTTGCTTCAAGGCTATAAGAGCGGCCAGTATCGCCGTAGCAAGCCCTATGATCGCCACAAAAGTCATAGTAACGGGAGCCAGTGAATACATAATGTTACTCCTCGCTATCATATAAATACCGGCGGTAACCATCGTTGCTGCATGTATCAATGCAGAAACAGGAGTCGGGCCAGCCATTGCATCGGGAAGCCAGGTATATAAAGGGATTTGCGCACTTTTCCCCATAGCGCCCACGAATAGTAGCAAGGTTATGGCAACGATCGGCGGGGAGTTTATTGCAGATAACGATGTGATGACCCCATTCTGGGAATTAAACAGATTGTGATAAGAAACCGAGCCAAATGACGACAACAGCCAGAAAATTCCCAGTAAGAATCCAAAATCTCCGATTCGGTTCATTATGAATGCTTTTTTAGCCGCATAGTTATATTCCGTGTTTTTAAACCAAAAGCCAATGAGTAAGTAAGAACAGAGCCCAACACCTTCCCAGCCAATAAACATAATTACATAATTACCGCCCAGTACCAGCAGCAGCATTGAAAACACAAATAGATTGAGGAAAGAAAAGTACCTCCCAAAACCAGACTGTGTTTCGGCTTTCATATAGGACGTGGAATACACATGTATCAAAAAACCTACGCCTGTAACGATAAGAAGGAATAACGAAGTGAGTTGGTCTACCTGGAATTCAAAAGGAATAGAAAGTTTATCAAAACTGATAAAATCAAAGTAAGTGATGTTCTGGGCAGTAAAGCCTTCCTTCGAAGCAGCAATAAAAACAAAAACACTCAGGCAGAATGAAATGAAAATAACACCACTTGCGATGAGACCCATCAGAGATTTTGAAAGTACTTTTCTGCCAAGTCCATTGATCAAAAAACCAATTAACGGCAACAATGGTATCCAATAAGCCAGGTCAGATAAATTTGTCATAATTAAAGCTGCATGTTTATATCCCTGAACTCAACAGTTAGTTCGTTAAGTTTTTTTACATCAGTTTTTGAGCCTGTTCAAAAAATTTATATCTATAGAATGAGTGTTCCTGTATAACATTACAATAATTGCCAAACCTACACTCACTTCAGCGGCAGCAACTATCATGATAAAGAAAACAAAGATCTGTGCATCCGTAGCCTGCGCAGGGCCAAAGATATTTGCAGCTGCCAAATGCATTTTTGAAAATGCAACTAATAACAGGTTCACCGAATTGAGCATTAATTCGATACACATGAAAACTATGATAGAATTACGCCTTGTAAGGGCTCCTGTTATACCTATACAAAATAGCGCAATAGATAAAAATATGTACCACCTGATTTCCATATCTATAATTTTACATACAACCCGATTCCTGCAGTTCCAGATGCAGGCGCAATAGAAAAAATATCTTTTATTTTTTTAACCACTATTCCATTAAAAATATCCACAGCTTTGTATGATGCCCCCTTTGTGGCAAACTTTACGATAAGTCCCGATGCTGCTGCTCCAAGACCGGAATATAGCGCCGTTCCGTTAGCAGT
>JBDTLZ010000050.1:0-11816 GCA_039934515.1 Ginsengibacter sp. | reverse complement strand
AATATTACGAAACGCTACTTAAAAGTATATTTTAAACATATGCTCACCTCTATTATCGCAATTTATTATCTCTCAGAAGATTTCGCCATGCCAGCCGGATGAAACTTGTAATCATAAAACTTTTATTTAACTTTTCTTAAATTCGGTATTATAAAGATTCCCGGTTATTTTATCTAAACATGTTAAGACTTATTTTCACGATACCCTCAATACAAAAAGCCAGGTTATATTATTCTGCTCTCAAACTCTTTACAGGATTTGCAACCCCTGCCTTTATAGCCTGGTAAGCAATCGTGCATGCCGCGATTACAAAAGAGGAAAGAATAGCAATTAGAAATATATTCGGACCAATTGTTACCTGGTAAGCAAAGCTCTGTAACCAATTATGCATTATATAATAAGCTATGGGAGCCGCTAAAACAAAAGCAACGGCGATCAATAAGACAAACTCTTTTGAAAAAAGAAAAGTGATCTCTGAAAGGGTGGCGCCGAATACTTTTCTTATAACCACTTCTTTGGTACGTTGGGGGAAAAGACCCGGCCATAATTTATAAATTCCTGCAATCGTCTTTTTCATATTCGACGGCTGGAACTTTACACTCGCCATACGAAAAATATCAGGCCGGTACAGTAATACATCGGGCTTGACTTTTTTATGTTTTGATTCGCTTTGAAAATCCTGTACGACACCAGAGATTGTCGACAGCCAGTTACCGTTTAATATAATATGCTTGCCAACAGCTTTTTGAGGGTCCTGTATTCCCGGTTTGTGAATCATTGTTTCATTCACCGCCACATCATAGGTGGTATCATTTTCTGAGCGCCATGCAGTTTTGAAATAATTGTTTATCATTCTTTTGATGTTAGTTTCCTGGTAAAAAACCAGGTATGCAGCTCCTGACATTTTTTAAACACCGGGATTCGGAAACGACTATTCCAATAGGTTTCAACCATCATACCAATTACCTATTAAGTTGAAACAGAGCAGGAAAGGGCTAAAATCTAAAAACAAGTGTACGTTTGCGAACACATTAAGCTAAAATTGAACGCTTTTTATCAATCTTTAACGAAAGGAATGGTAGCCTATTCACCATTTTATGACGCAGTGCAGGATATAGGAAGGATTTTCATTCAACTGAAAACAGGCAGCCTTTCAAAGAGGTTGCCATGCTATCCCGGCTTGAACAACACAATGAAACTATTTAAGATATAGGCGAACATCTTACGCAGCAAATTCGCACCCAACTATTATGCATTTAGCCAGGCTTGTCAAACATGGAGACACCTTCCAACACTTTTACACAACGCAGGATACTATTATGAAGAATTACAGGTAAAATCTTAAACTCTTTCTGATTCAATTTTCCATCTTCTTCTGTCCGCAGGCACTTCACAGGATTTGCCATAGCGGCTTTTATTGCCTGGAAGTTAATTGTAAATAATGATATAAGAAGTGTGCAAAATCCTGCAATTAAAATGTACTAACGCCAGGTTGTATACGATAAGCTACCTCCATCCAGAGGTTGGCTTGTGCCGTGCCATGCCGCCGGGAAAGCTATGAGCACAGCAATTAATAGCAGTTTCAAAAAATCGACCAATAGCATCATTGCTACATTACCCACAGAAACACCTGTTACTTTCCTGATTCCAATTTCCTTATGCCGCCGCCGGGCGGTGAAAGCTGCAAGGCCCAAAAAAGGCCGGGGCATGATACCAGGATGGCTAATGCTGAAAAATATTTGGACAGTTCTCCAACCCTGATTTGTGCTGCATAGCGTGCTTTATATTTTTCATCGGGAAACTGGTAATTAAAAAGCTACCCGGTTCTCAGGCTCTTTACAGGGTTCATTAACGCTGCCTTAATACTTTGAAAACTTACGGTTAATAAAGTAATGATCAAGGCACCACTACCCGCTGACACAAAAATCCACCACGATATTTTAGTACGGTATTCATATCCCTGTAACCATTCATGCAGGAAATAATAAGCGATCGGAATTGCTATCACACAGGAAAGAAGAACCAGCAGCACAAAGTCTTTGGATAACAGCCGCCATAGATTAAATACTGATGCACCCAGGACTTTGCGTAAGCCAATTTCCCGCGTGCGTTGTTCCGCTACGAAAGCGGCCATGCCAAATAACCCCAGGCAACTTATAAAAATGGCAAGGATAGCAAAGAAACTTGCAAGCTTCCCTATTCGTTGTTCATTATCAAATTTCCTCGCATATTCCTCGTCCACAAAATGGTAATCAAATGGTTGTGCAGGATTGTATTTCCTGAAGACGGCCTCAATTTTTTGTAGCGCCTCACTGGCGCTAACAGAAGGATTTATTTTAGCTATTATTACATTACCCGGGTATACTGACAAATGGAATAGCGTAGGCCTGACAGGTGAATAGGGTGACTCTACTACCATATCTTTAATAACGCCAATGATTTTAAATGGCACTCCGTCCCATCTTATTATTTCCCCAACCGGATTTTTTAATCCTATGAATTCAGCAGCGGTTTCGTTGAGGATAAAGGTCAAAGTATCAGAAGGAAATTCCCGGGAAAAATCCCGGCCATTTTTGAACTGCCATCCCACAGTTTTACCATAGTCGTATGATACGTCGACATTTGGAAATTCAACTGCGAGCCCGGGATCCTTTCCTTTCCAATCAAACCCGGCATTGGTTGACCAGATCGCTGTTGTGGGGCTACCTGCTTCGGCCATAATGGAAATAGCCCCGTTATTCACCAATTCATTTTTTACAACATCAAAATGATCGTGTATATCCTGGGTAGCCATTTGCAGTGTAACCAACCCCTTACGATCATAACCAATGGGCCGGTCTTTTGCAAACTGTATTTGCCTGAAAACGGTTATCGTGCCGATAATCAATATCACCGAAACTGTGAATTGAATTACCAGCAATACTTTACGGGGAATAGACGCCAACCGGCCGGCCCGAAATGTACCTTTTAAAACTTTGACGGGATTGAATGATGACAGGTATATCGCGGGATAACTTCCGGCTATCAGCCCGGTAATAATTCCAAATCCAACACCCAGCATCCAGAATACTGCGCTATCCCACGGAATAGAAATTTTTTTTCCGGCGACATCATTAAAAAATGGCAGTACAAGCTGCACTAACAATATTGATAAAAAAAATGCAATCAGCACTACCAGCAATGATTCACTAAAGAATTGGAAAATTAGCTGCACGCGCAGCGACCCGATTGATTTACGTATCCCTACTTCTTTCGCACGTTTTTCTGAGCGGGCTGTGCTAAGATTCATAAAGTTGATGCAAGCCAGCAATAATACAAAAACACCGATGATACCAAACAACCAAACGTATTGAATTCTACCACCCACGGGTACCCCGTTTTTAAACTCCGAATACAAATGCCATTTGCTCATAGGGTAAAGGAATACCTGTGGCTTCTGTTTCAGTTCACTTTTATCTACTTTGCTTATTTTAATATCGCGGATCTTTGCAGACACTTTATCTATATCAGCATTGCCGGCAAGCTGTGCATAACCCAGGTAGCAGTTGCACCGCCAGGGATCTGAATCATTTTTTATTCCCCGCATGGTTGCAAATTGTTCCCAAGGTGCAATAAACATTACATCCGCGAAAGAAGAATTGTAAGCGAAATCCTCGTAGACGCCCGTCACTATTACATTTGTATTATTATCAATTTTCATGGTCCTACCTAACGGATCTGCATCACCAAAATAGGCCGTAGCCAAAGATTTCGAAAGCATAATTGAATAGGGATCTTTTAATCCATCAAGGTTTCCTTTCAACATTTTCAGTGATAACATTCCGGTGGCTTGTGGTTCTAAGAAAGAACCGCTTTTTGTTAATGTCTTTTCGCCAAAAGAGAGGATGTGATTTTCATTCCAGGATGACATCGTAACATGTTTAAAATCGCTCCCAAAGCTTTTACGGAGTTCGTCGGCCATAGGATGGGGTATAGTGATCCCTGATCCGGTTTCGCCATTCATGGTAGCGTTTTGCATTACCTGTACAATACTATTGTAGTTTTTAAAATTTTTATTGAATGACAACTCATCATAAATCCATAGGCCAATAAGAATTGACACAGCCATTCCAATTGCCAATCCGCCAATATTGACCAGGGAAGAAAACTTATTTTTAAGAAGATTTCTAAACGCGGTTTTAAAATAATTACGTATCATAGTTTTTATATTGTTTGATTTTCACCTCCTGCAATTCCCGCATTTTCATTCTGAATTTTTCATCGCCGGCATTGCATTATTCCGTCCGGAGGGATTTTACGGGATTCGCGATCGCCGCTTTAATTGTTTGAAAACCCAGCGTGAGCAAGGCAAAAATTATCATGACTGCCGCGCCTAGCAGGAATATCCACCAACTAACAGATGTTCGATATGCGAAATTCTCCAACCACTTGTTCATACCAATCCATGCAAGGGGTGACGCGATTAAGAATGCAATTGCAATGAGGTGTAAAAAGTCTTTAGAAATCATCGTGACAATTTGTAACACTGATGCGCCCAGAACTTTCCTTACCCCGATTTCTTTTGTACGTTGTGTCGTTGTATAAATAACAAGACCAAGCAGGCCAAGGCAACTTATAAACACAGCAAGCCCGGTTGCCCATTTTAAGAGGCTCGAAATATGCTGCTCCTGGTCATAAAATCCGGCAATATCCTTGTCAAAAAAAGAATATTCAAATTCAGTATCCGGGGACATTTCTTTCAAAGCTTTTTCGATCTTACCGATGGTAGTCTTCCACGCGGTCCCTTCGGCATTCTGTGGTTCCAATAAAATATTAATTGTACGCGCACGATCAGTACCATTTGCAATCAGCAGCGGTTTCAGTGGTTCATGTAATGATCGTTGGTTAAAGTCTGCAATAACCCCCTTTATGATTATAGATGGATTATCATCCCACGCCAAGTGCTTATTGACTGCCTCCTGTGGTTCCCGGAAACCGAGAACATGCGCGTAGGTCTCATTGATCAATACCTGGCTGCTTGTATCACTCTGATCAATGTTGCCGCCCGCGAGCAATTTAATCCGGTATAATTTCAGATAGCTGGTATCAGCAATTTTTATGTGTACATCACTCTCCATCTCCTTTTTACCATCTTTATATTTAATGAGGCTACTCCACGTACTATTGGAGGATGGTGGATTACTGCTTAAGCTGATCATTGAAATGCCGGTAATATTTTTAAGATTTTCCATCAAAACATACTTGTGGCTTTTTACAGTGTCATAATAACCAAGATTAAAATGCACTATAGCATCTTTTCTGAACCCCATATTTTTATTAAGCGAATACGTTATTTGTTTTGTTACGAGAATAGTCGCCATAATAAAAATTTGCGCAATTATAAATTGGGAAATAGTTAATGACCTGCGAAGCCATACATGCCGTGTTTTACCCGTATTGGCATAAACCTGGTTTTTTAAAACCAAAACAGGTTTATAACCCGAGAGAACCATAGCAGGATAAAACCCCGATAAAACCGTTACAACAACTATCAGCGCAATTAAAAAAAATGCAATTCCAGGTTGAGTTATAATATTAAAATGAAGCGTTTCCGGAATAAAACCTGAAAATGCTTTTAAAATCAACGGTGTTACCAAAACTGATAAGGCGGTGGCAATAAATGTAAGTATCAGTGTTTCGCTGAGGAATTGAACTACCAGTTGTCTTTTAGATCCACCCAGTGTCTTGCGAATACCTATTTCTTTTGCTCTTTGTGCAGCATTGGCTGTAGTAAGATTGATAAAATTGATACACCCGAGCATCAACAGGAAAACCGCTACAGAAAGCAAACCATATAATGTCGGTTTGTTGGCCAGGGGTAAATCGTAACCACCATAATCTGCATTAAAATGTAGGTCAGCTAAAGGTTGCAAATTATATTTTGCGGTGCTGTGATCATTTACATCCTGTTTATGATATTTCTTGTAGATCTGTTCAACCTGCTTTTCTATTTGAATGGGAGTACTATGCGAAGAAAGTTTTACAAATAATTGTTGTGCACCATTGGTGCCATCCCACGAATTCCAGTTTTCTGGCTTTAAAGAACTATTTTCCAAAGCAGAATATGCAAGAAAGATTTTGAACGTAAAATCAGTATTCGAACCGATGTCTTTCACGATACCTGTAACAGTTGTTCTTATGGTGTCATTAAGATATAATTGCTTCCCCATAATTTGTGATGCGGTAAGTTTTGGAAAATAGCGCGTTGCGCTGGATTCGGAAAGTACCAAATCGTAAGGTTTGTTTAGAGAAAATTTCGACGATCCCGCAATCCATTGATAATTCAATAAATTAAAATAATTACTGTCTGCGAAAACAATCCTGTTCTGGTGCTTAAAAATTACAGGTCCTTTCGCGTCACCCGGTACAGCAATTTTTGCATCTCCATCCCATGTGCGAAAGGGCACAACTGCATCTAAACCTGAAACTTCCCTGCTAACCGCCGCCGCCATAGGGTCTGTAACACCTGAGTTGCGATACACTTCACCCGAAAAAGTAAAGTTGGATACCACGCGATAAACGCGGTCTCCATTCTTTTCAAACTTATCAAATGTAAAGTGATAGTTGACCAGTAAATAAATAACCAGGGATGCGCTGATTCCTATAGCTAATCCCGATACATTAATTATTGAAAAAATTTTATTGCGGCTAAAACTTCTAATTGCGACGGTGAAATAATTTTTAAACATGCTGGCGTTATTTATTACTTTATAATTTTATCCATATTTGCTCTTGTTATGACGACAATTGTTATGCATTATTGAAAACACAAACCCAACTCAATCGGTTCGGAGTGATTTAACCGGATTTGCCATCGCTGTTTTAATTGCCTGGAAACTTAATGTGCACAAAGCAATTAGAAACGATACGATGCCGGCAATGATAAACACTGTCCACGATATATTGATCCGGTAAGCGAAGTGCTGCAACCACGTATTCATAGCCCACCATGAAATTGGAAATGCGATGACTGCGGCCATCAAAATCAACTTTAAAAAATCTTCAGAAAGAAGCAGGATTAACCGGGCAATAGATGCGCCCAACACTTTCCGGATACCAATTTCTTTTGTGCGTTGGCGCGCTGCATAGATGCTCAACCCGAACAACCCCATGCATGCAATGCAAATGGCAAGGCCCGAAAAAATAGTCAAGACATTCAGTAATCGAATATCAGATTGGTAGTAGCGGTTCATTTTTTCATCCAGGAAAAAATAATCAAAGGGGTAGTTTGGCTCAAACTTCTTCCATGCTCTTTTTATATATCCGAGTGTTTCAGGTATATCCCGCGCCTTTATTTTCAGGGAAAAGTATTGCGGGTTATTCCGAAGCATTATTGCCAGCGGTTGAACACTTTCGCGGAGGGTGGCAAAATTGAAATCCTTTATAACGCCAACAACCTGTCCTTTGGTTTCCTCATATATCTCAAGTTTTTTACCTACAGGTGATTTCCAGTTGAGGTAACGTGCCATTGCCTCGTTAATTACAATTGAATTGGTGGTATCTGTTGGCAGTTGAGAAGAGAAGAACCTGCCCTGGGCCAACTTAATATGGTATACAGACGCAAAATTGGCATCTGCTTCCATCACGCTCGCCATCAAATGTTCAACCAGGTTATGGCCTTCGGGAATTATGCCATACCCGTTAAACACCTGGCCTGGAATGTTATTGGTGGCCGAAACGGTTTGAATACCCGGGTATTTTTTTAAATCATTTAGAAATGCACCGCTGTTGGCCACCAGATTGGTGTTGGCTACAGGCAAAACAAGTACCTGCTCTTTGTCAAAACCCAGGTCTTTATTGGTAAGATAGCGTAGCTGTTTATTTACAACAACTGTCGCAATAATTAAAAGAATTGATAATGCAAATTGAACGGTAACAAGTGATTTACGCAGCCATGCACCTTTGCCGGTTTTAATCACATTACGGAAAATATCCGTAGTCTTTATCCCGGATAACAATATTGCCGGGTATAGAGCTGAAATTATACTAATAAGCAGCAACAGAGACACCAAAGCAAGAATTGAAACAGGTCGCATGAATAAACTTACTGATAATGAACTATTGGCAACATGGTTAAATAAAGGCAATAACAGGAACACCATAAAACAGGACAACAAAAATGAAAACATGCACAGGACAAATGATTCAGATAAAAATTTCCAGAAAATTTGACAGGGTTTCGCACCCAGAACTTTTTGCACACCGGTTTCTTTTGCTCTCCCAATAGCACCAGCCGATGTAATATTGATAAAATTGAAGGAAGCGATCAACAGTATAAAAATTGCCACAAGGATCAATGTATATACAATTGCATTACTGCCCGTTAGAAACTGATCGGCATATAATATTCCGCCGGAGCGCAGATGAATTTCGTTTAATGATTGCAGGTATGTTTTATATTCGAATTCCTTTTCCGGAAAATGGGCATGCAACAGGGAGGAGATTTTATTTCCCGTCTGCAGTATGTTGGCATGCTGTTGTAACTGTATAAAAGTAAAACTTACCTGTGCGTTCCAGCTATTCAGCCATGAAAAATTATTGGCATTCACACCGGAGGTAAGAGTACTCCATGAAATAAGCATTGGAAATTGTATCGACGAATTATAAGGAATATCCTTTAGAACACCGGTAACCTTTACAGGCATATCATTAAGTGTTGTAAGAATTTTACCTATAGGATCGTCATCGCCAAAATACTGGTGGGCAGTGGTGGCGGTTATCACAGCCGTATTTGGTTCTGCAAGCGCCGTTTTTCTATCGCCTTTCAGCAGTGGAAAATCAAACATTTGAAGGATTGAAGCATCCGCATAAGAAACGTCCTTCAACTTTAGCTTGACAGCAGCACTGCTCACCAGCATTTCACTAAACCATGGGCGGAAGCGGGTTACGGCAACTACTCCAGGAATTTCCATTTGCAAAGATGGTGCAAGAAGGCCAGGTGTAAGAGCATCGTGCCGGGTATTTTTATCTTTTACATTTGCCATTTTATTTACCCTGTATAGATTGTCATGATGACTGTTGAAATGATCAAATGATAGTTCGCTAAAAACATATAGCCCTATGATAATACAGCTGGCCAAACTTAGGGTGAACCCCATTATATTAATAAAAGAAAAGGTCTTGTGCCGCCACAGATTGCGGAGGGCAAGTTTTACATTATAAATCCACATAGTGGTATGTTTTTAAAATAAAAATTATTCATTCAGCTCCCTGGCTATTATTCAACCCTTAAACTCTTAACAGGTTTTCCGTTGCTGCTTTCACAGCTCTAAAGCCAACCGTCAACAACTCAATTGCAATAGTAATAAAGGCAGCCCAAACAAAAACCCACCAATGCAATGGTGTGCGATACGCGAAGCTCCCGGGCCGCTTGCGCATCACATATCATCATACATACTGCGACACCAATTGTTAAGGGTGCCTTCCAAATTCGCTCTTGCCCCTAATCCCTAAAGGGGAACTACTGAAATGAAAAGGATGTATTTTTCCGCAAGTTGCCCCAGCGATTTTTAAATAAATTCTCAGCATATTATTTTGTTAGTGTATGTAAATGATAATTTTATTTTGTTCTTCCAATTTCATTTTGGTTTGTAGCATGACGGTTTCACCTAATAACATTTTTTCCTTTTTCTACTTTGCGCCAATCGAATCTTACCTTATTACCGTGATAACCTATTAATTCGACTTTAGCACATCTGTTGCCTTTTTGCGTACCGCATACCAAACCCTCGAACCAATAGTGAGGGCGGTTATCACAAGAACACAGATGAAAGAAAGGGCGAGTGAACCAACACCCACACCGGCATTTATCCTGAAAATCATATCCATTAAAAGTTTGGAAAGCACAAATCCAGAATAACAACCGATGACTGCAGCCAATAGAAATATCCAGGCATACCCCTTTAGTATCAACTGGAAAATATGTCTTGCTTCAGCTCCCACCACTTTTCGAATCGCTATTTCGCGCATTTTTTTCATCACGGATAGTGATACCAGTGCAAACATTCCTGTCGCAGCCATAAGCACGGAAATAATTGCGAACCAGAAAAATATTGTGGCAATGCTTCTATTAACGCGTGATGACTCAGCGGCAATTTCATCCTGGTAATAACCACGGAAAGGCTTCATCGGATAGATTTTAGTCCAGGCGGCTTTGGCCTGGTCATAAACCTTACTAAGTGAACCAGGCAGGGCGCTTATAATTATTTGTGAACATTTTTCGGGTTCCACCAGGCACATGGCTAACGGAACTATTGGCTCAAAAAGGCTGTTTTGAGTAACATCTTTTAAAACACCCACAACAGTACAAACGGTAGAATCATCCCTTCTTATTTGTTTTCCGATCGATTCAATGGGTTTCCAGCCAAATTCAAATGCGAGCTTTTCATTGATCAGCATTGATTGCCTGTAGTCACCTTTACCCGATGTATTAAATGGCCTTCCGGCAACCAGCTTTAAATTCATAACATCCAAATAATTATCGCCTGTTTCCAGGAAGTTGCTTTTTTTCTTTTCGCCATTTGCTTCAAGAGTAATGCCGCGATAAGAAAAACCAAGCTGGTCTCTAGTGCCTGCCATTCTATTGATGCCTGGAATTTTGCTAAGGTCATTACGTACAGAAATAAATGCCTTTTCATTTTGCAAATCCATTCCAATGACATTTTCTTTGTCATAGCCAAAATCATAGGTGCGTTGAAATTCGGAATTGCGCGAGAAGGCCACGCCCGCAATAACGGTAATGAATGAAATGATGATCTGGAAACCCAGCAATAAGCGGGAAAAAAGATTGCTTCCGCCAAATTTGACAGAGCCACGGAAAATCTTTGCAGGATTAAAACTACTTATATAAAATGCGGGGTAAGCACCCGCGAGCAGCGTGACTCCCAGCAGGATTATACCCAGGAAAACAAGCAATGTATAATCACTTAGGTAATGGGCGCTAATGTTTATATAAATAAACATTGCATTAAAAACGGGTAGCCAAAAATTATTAATAATAATGGCCAGGCCTATCGCAAGCAATACAATGAAGGCGCATTCAAGCAATTGCTGAAACATGATCTGCCTGAACGAGCTGCCCATCACCTTACGCACACCCATCTCTTTAAGACGCCGGTTACTTTGTGCTACGGACGTATTGGCAAAATTTAAACAGGCAGATAATAAGATGAGTATTCCCAATATTAATGGCCCATATGTTGCCGCATCCTCCGGTCGCTGCATCAATGCATTGCTTTCAACTTCACGTAAATGGTTGGCAACCTGCGAAAGCGGCTCCATTGTGAAAGAGGTAAGCTTCAGTTCTTTCGCTGCGGCACGTTGCATCAAAAGATATTTTTTGAAATTGTTACTTATCCCTGCGGCTTCTGAAGGCTTCGATAATTTTAAAAAAACCGCACTGGCAAACCAGCCCCAGTCGCCATTTTTTATCAATGTACCATCATATTTATATTGGTTATCAAAGTTTGTAATTATTTCAAACTGAAGGGAAGAGTTAACTGGCGGGTCTTTTAAAATGCCTGTTATAGTCAACGGCATTTTATAAGGCTCATCAGAATAAAAAAGCAAAGTTTTTCCAATTGGATTTGTATTTCCAAAATATTTCTTTACCGCTTTTTCTGTAATAACCGCCGTTGAATGATCGTCTAAATTTATTGCTCCCTGCAAGAGAGGGAAATTAAAAAGTTTAAAAAATGCCGGATCAGTAAAATTGGCGTAGGACGCGAAAGGTTCATTCTGGTCTGCCTTAATATTAAGGCCACGGCCATCCCAACGTA
>JBDTLZ010000049.1:0-6676 GCA_039934515.1 Ginsengibacter sp. | reverse complement strand
TTTAGTTTAACCCAAATCCCGTTTGCTCACTACGATTTATGCGCTTAATTCTATACTTTTTTAACTCATCTACGGATTGAATATCTTTGGATTGCAGCATGATCTTGTAAAAGGTTTGGTTACTTTAAGTTACTGAATATCAGTAACTTATACAAGTATTCATGCTGCTTTTTTATATTTACTTTTCCACAATTTTATGCACAACTTTTATCTGCGAAACTTGAGATAATAAGCAACTGATCAAAAACAGTTTTGTAATTTCAAAACGTATTATAACCTCAAACAACTGTTATGAAAAGAAAACAACTGATAAAAAGCTGCCTTTTTATCTTGTGCCTCTATACCATCGCCTTGCCTGTATTAATCGCCCAGGTAACCACAGCAACACTTAGTGGAATTGTAAGAGACCCAAAGGGCGCGCCCTTAGTATCCGCAACCGTTACAGTTGAATTGCCGGACGCAGGCATCAGGCAATCTCTGATTACAAAAGGCGATGGCCGCTTTACCGTTCCCAACCTCAGGGTTGGAGGTCCTTATAAAGTGACTGTTAACTTCGTTAGTTACGAGCAGGCTGTTACCCAGGATATTTTCCTGGAGCTCGGTCAAAATAATTCGGTTGAAATTGCTTTAAAAGAAAAATCACAGCAGCTAGAAACAATAACTGTCGCCGCAGGGTCGACAATTTTTGATAATAAAAGGACCGGTGCATCCACCAATATCAGCAGTCGCCTCTTAAAAGCATTGCCTACTATTTCCAGGTCAGCCGATGATTTTTTGCGCCTTACCCCCTCAGCTTCGGCTACGTTTAACGGGCTTTCATTTGCGGGGCGTAATGGACAATATAATAACTTCTCCCTGGATGGTGCTGTATTTAATAACCCTTTTGGCCTGGATGCGCCTACACCAGGTGGACAAACCAGCGCACAACCAATTTCTTTAGATGCTATAGATCAAATACAGGTAAATCTTGCACCTTATGATGTGACGCAGGCAGGCTTTACAGGCGCAGGCGTCAATACCGTTACGAAGTCTGGAAGTAATACCTTTTATGGAACTGTATATGGTTTCTGGAGAAACCAGGCCCTGACGGGTAAAAAAATTGAAAAAAATAAGTTGATTATACCCGATTTAAGCCAGCTTCAGGCCGGTTTTTCATTGGGAGGGGCCATTGTAAAAAATAAATTATTCTATTTTGTAAATTTTGAAACTGAACAAAGAAAAGATGAGGCCTCCAGCTATCTCGCCCGAAATGCAAATAACAATGGGAAGACCAATACGTCACGGGTATTGGAAAGCGATCTGCAGGATGTAAGCAGTATCCTTAACGCCCGCTTCGGGTACAATACCGGGCCATACCAGGGCTTTACGCTCAACCAGACAAATTATAAATGGCTGGCCAAAATCGATTGGAACATCAGCGATGTGCATAAACTTTCTTTCACTTATAATGGCCTGGACGCCAGTAAAGATAAGCCTGCCCACCCCGATGCAATTCAGAGGCGCGGACCTGACTTTACAACATTGCAATTTCGCAACTCAGGCTATGAGATCGTAAATAAACTCGAGTCATTTGGAGCAGAACTAAAGTCAAATTTTGGTGGCAATTCAGCCAATAAATTGCGGGTTGTGTACACGACCTTCAGGGATAACAGGAATCCATTTTCTACCCCTTTCCCGGCGGTAACTATTGCAAAAAACGGAGTCTCTTATATTATTGCCGGCCATGAGCCTTTTTCGATCCATAATACTTTGAGCCAGGATGCATTCCAGGTTACTGATAACTTCAATGTCTTTTTAAAAGATCATACACTTACAATTGGCGGTTCGTTTGAATCGTTCAAATTCGCCAACTCCTTTAATCTTACCGCGTATGGATTTGCCACTTTCAGCCCCATTGATATACAAACTTTTAAGGACAGTGTTCCCGTTGGAGGCAATGTCGTGTTTGGTTCTTATCCCCTTGATGTAGATGTAAATACGGCAAAAACCAGGGCTGCAGCTGATGTGTGGACCCTTGCCAGGCTTACAGTTGGCCAGGTATCTGCCTATATCCAGGATGAATGGGCGCTAACAAATAAATTCAGGCTCACCTATGGTTTACGGGTGGACATACCGCAGTACTTCAAGTCCAGCTATCGTGACCCGAATTTTGATCCGAATACCTGAGCTTTCACGGGTGCTTATACTGAAGGCTCGCCGACACTTCAAAATAACGATAACCTCACGCTGTTTGATGCCAACGGCCATCCAGTTAGTAATGGTGCTGGAAAAGATCTTGACAATACCCGGCTGCCATCAAAAAGCCCACTACTCTCTCCGCGTGCCGGATTCAACTGGGATGTAAAGGGTGACCGAACGGTACAGCTTCGTGGCGGATCGGGATTATTTACAGGCCGGTTTCCCTTTGTGTGGTTTGGCAACCAAATTGCGGATCCAACAAGCGGTTTTTATTGTACGACCGATAAAAATTTCAGATGGCCGCAGGTATGGCGTTCCAACCTCGGCACTGATATAAAAATTCCTTTTGGAACCATTTTTACCATAGATGCTGCTTATACAAAAGATATCAAAGGAATGATGGTTCGAAATTATAAATTAGGAACCCCTACAGGTGTTTTAAATTCCGGTACCGGCGATGATCGCAAAGTATATTTACCAACAGACCAGGGGTCAACTAATGCATACGTATTTACAAATACGAATGTAGGTTACCAGTTTAATCTTTCTATCCAGGCACAGCAAAGTTTTAAAAACGGGTATTATTTTATGGCAGCTTACAACTATCTTATTGCAAAAGATCCGAGCTCCATATCTGCTGAAATATCAAGCGATGCATTTGATCGCAACCCCATTTTAAATAATGCCAATGCAGCCATTTTATCAACTTCATTATACGGCAATACGCATCGGTTTATCTTCGCCGGTTCAAGAAAATTTGTCTATGGCAAAGGGAAGTATGCTACAACGTTTTCCAGTTTTCATTCATGGAACTCAGGGAACAGGTTTGCATACATTTATGGAAAAGACATAAACAATGATGGAACCGCTAGCAATGACGTTTTATATGTGCCAACTGATGCCGAGATCAATAACATGAATTTTAATCCGGCCTATGTAGATGTATTGGGGAACATTCAGAGCCCTGCAGCACAACGCCAGGCATTCAGTCAATTTATTGCCCAGGACAAATACCTGAGAAAACGCCGTGGGCAATATACTGAAAAATATGCCGGAGAAACACCGTGGTATGACCAGCTTGATGTTCGCATTTTACAGGATTTCAATTTCCGATCAGGCGATAAAGTAAGCACGGTACAAATTAGTTTGGATTTTGTAAACCTGGGCAACCTGATCAGCAGCAGATGGGGAATAAGAAAATATGCAACCACATCCGGCTATTTCCAGCCGATATCAGTTGACTATAACAACAACAACCCGGTATACACTTTTGATCCGTCTTTACAATCAACATTTATCACCAGTCCTGATTTGCCTTCACGCTGGCAAATGCAGATAGGCGCCAGGTATATCTTTTAGAAATTCTTTAATGCCATGTCACTTGATCGGCATTCTACCTGGGCTTATAAATTAATTACTGTAACACAAAAGATTTAGAATGATATAATATTCTCAAGTATTGGCAATTGCAATTGCACAATGTTGAGGCTATAATTAAACTTGCAACTACAAAAGTTTTAATGATAACTTTCAATTATTAATCCGGACGGTAATTAAAAAGTGTATGTAAAAACCAGGAGGTATTAGTCAGCATAAAATTTTAATGAATATGCGCTTTAAGAATTATTTTTAATTCATGAAGCATCTAATCCCTTTATTGCTGCTTATGCCGTTATTTGTTTATGCGCAAAATAATGTCGCATCGGTGAACGAAAATGTAAAGGCAATCATGCCAAAAGTTATTGAGTGGCGGAGGTATTTTCATCAACACCCTGAACTCTCTACCCGTGAATATAAAACGGGTACATTTATAGCCGAATACCTCAAAACATTAGGGCTTGAAGTAAAATATCCTTTTGCAAAAACAGGTGTTGTTGCCCTATTGAAAGGTGGCAAAACAGGTCCTGTGATCGCCTTGCGTGCAGATATCGATGGATTGCCCGTCACAGAAAGGGTTGACCTTCCTTTCAAATCTGTCGTAAAGGATACGTTCAATAATCAAACAGTAGGGATAATGCATGCCTGCGGGCATGATTCACATATAGCCATGCTTATGGGCGCCGCCACAGTTTTAAGCAAGATGAAAAAAGAGGTACCAGGCACGGTTTTATTTTTATTTCAACCGGCAGAAGAAGGTGCCCCTGAAGGCGTTGAAGCCGGTGCACCACTGATGGTTAAGGAAGGCGTACTTGACAATCCGAAAGCAGAAGCAGTTTTTGGGCTACATATCATGAGCAACATAGAGGCAGGTACAATCGGTTACAAACCGGGCGCGTTCATGGCTTCATCCGACTGGTTTACCATTACGGTTAATGGAAAAGGCAGTCATGGTTCACAGCCATGGCGCAGTATTGACCCCATAGTTACCGCCTCACAAATTGTACAGGGCTTTCAAACAATTGTAAGCAGGCAGGAAGATATTACCAAAGCACCTGTTGTAATTACTGTTGGGAGTATTAATAGTGGAAACCGGCCTAACATTATTCCCGAAAAGGCCGTAATGACCGGTACCATACGCACATTCGATAATAATATGCGGCTGGATGTTATTGAGCGAATGAAAAGAACAGCAGAATCCATAGCGGCCAGTGTTGGGGCAACTGTGACGTATAGTTTTGATCAAAAAACACTGGTTACTAATAATGAACCGTCTTTAGTTAAAAGAACCTTGCCGGCATTAGAATTAGCGGCGGGAAAAGAAAATGTAAAGGAAATAAACTGGATGACGGGTTCGGAAGATTTTTCTTATTATGGTGAAAAAGCTCCTTCATTTTTTTTCTTTCTCGGGGGCATGCCCAAAGGAAATGATCCTGCAAAAGCACCGCCTCATCATACTGCGGATTTTTTTATTGATGAAAGTGGGTTCGACATCGGCATAAAATCTTTTTGTGAAATTGTCTTTAACTATACAATGTTGAAGAAGAAGTAGGGGATACGAGTTTCGAAAAAATAATTTCCAGCCCGGTGAAATTGCCTTTGCGCTCTCTTCACCCACTAAAATGTAAGCTTACGAAATTGATAAAAAAGCCCTGATGGGGCAATATCTTATTACGACGGGCATCACACATCGATAACTTCCAAACCCGGGGGTTGACCGAACTAATCCCACAATAAAGAGGATAATGCAAATATTTTTTTGCCCATAACAATACCGCAACAGGGTTTACTTCCGCCATTTTCTTTATAGAGCTTAAATCAATTTTCCCGATTTCGCCGGCGGCATTGATAGCAGTCTGTCTTATTTTATAACCTTCCGAGAGTAAAAGAAGATTAAGAACCCGAATTATCTTAGGTTGCAAATGGTATTAGAGAAATAAATTCTGCCAATCGATACATACGCTGTCTTTCTTATGTAAGTGTCTGTGTCTGCGAAATACCGAAGAATTTTTTCTTTATATATAGTCTTTAGTTCACCCGGGATATCATTACTGAATTAGTCACAATAGGTGAGCGCCCGTATTTTAACAGATCATAAAATGCCATTGCCAAAGAATCAGGAAGCCGTAATTAAATAAAGCTGGTTTGATTTTAATTTAAAGCGGGATTGAAAATACATTCGAAAAAGCTTTAGATTTTCCAGGTGTCAGGCGTTATTATAAACTTTCAAAACGGGTTCACGAAGAACGGCTGCCGCATCGGTGCAATACCAGTAAATTACATCAGCAATTGCCCCTGGCTTTACCCAGCTGTCAAAATTTCCAGCCGGAATGGATTTTCTGTTTTGGGGCGTATCTATTGTACTTGGCACGACTACGCTTGTAACTACATTCGTTCCCTTTGCTTCATCATTCATTAATTCTGCTAAACGAAAAATCAATGATTTTGCCAGGCCGTACGCCACCATTCCTTTTCCATTTTTTGCACTAAGACCAGGCTTTGATCCAATGATAAAAATCCTTCCAGTATTCTGTTTAAGCATTTGAACAAAAACAGGTTGTGCAACATTATAAGCAGTTTCAAAATTTAACTTTTGCTGTTTGGTGATGTCTGCTGTCTTTGTTTCCGTGATTTTTCCCATTGCAAATCCACCAACCGTAAGAATAGCTGCATCGATGGAGCCTTGCCTGCCGATTACAGTTTCGATAAATTTGTGGGAATCACCTTCATCCATGAGGTCTACAATAATTTTTTCGAATTTATCAGCGGGAAAGTCCATTGCAACGGGATCATTGGGCACTATAGTGCCTATAACGTAATAGCCTTCATCGATAAATTTTTTTACTACTGCCTGTCCCATGTTACCGGATGCACCGGTGACGATCGCTACTTTCATAATTCATTTTGTTTTTAATTTGTAAATAATCCGGCACTAAATTTCTGATTAATTTTTTAATCAACGCCAACCTTATTATGGTTGTACCGGGATAGCCTTTTATAAATACCCAAAAGCGGCTGTCAAACCTGGCTATGGTGGAGTTTGAAGCTGTTTTTCGTCCAGGGAACCCGGGAAACTTAAATTATTTTTTAAACAGATTACTCCATATAAGCATCAATGATG
>JBDTLZ010000048.1:0-8658 GCA_039934515.1 Ginsengibacter sp. | reverse complement strand
TTATCATCGCACCCGGTTTACGAGTGATCTATCCCGATGCGGTAATGTTTTTATTTAATATTAGTTATGTACCCTGTGTAACTCGTCTTCCACACCGGTTGAATGATCTCTCGTCCCTTTCAAGGCTTTATTACCGAAATTATGGGTGTAGGTAAGCTTATAGGCAACCAGTCCAAAATTGAAACTTCCTCTTAAAATAGTATTCTTTATCGGTAAATTATCGGTGAACCGGTAGTTTGTACCAGAGTTAAAAATATCATTTGCGGTTAAGCCTAAAATATCTTTTTTATTACCAAATTTCTTCTGGATACCGAAGTCTACCAGGTACATTGGCTTTAATTTAGCGCTGCCAAAAAAGCTTGCAGATGAATAAAAACCGGTTAACTCTATTGAGAAATCTTTAGGCAAAGTAAAACGTTGTGTCGAGTTGAAGTTGTAATCAAATACCTCCAATTGCACCGGCTGATCATCATAAATTGTATTGACCTGCCGCCAATCACAATTAATATTATTTTGCATGGTCCACCATTTTGTTATAGTAAATGGGAGTGAAAAGCTTACGGTAAGATATTGCTCGTAAGTAAAGTTCTTTGCAGACAGGTATACGGTGTTGTTGATGGTATCCACTCGTTGAGTCTGGAAACTTTCAATAGTGTTGTTTTCATGCGTATAGCTTAAAGTAAAAATATAATTTTTTAAAATGTAGCTTGCCTGTACTGAATTGGCAATCGCCGGCTGTAATGCCGGGTTCCCCGTAAAAAAAGTCTTGGGATCAAAAAAGATAGTAAAGGGTGCGAGGTCGTTAAAGGTTGGCCGGGTTATACGCCTGCTGTAGGAAAAGTTGACACTGTTATCGTCATTGAATTTTTGTGAAATAAAAAAAGTTGGAAATAATTCTCCGTACTTTCTATTGACAATATTAGCGGTGTTGGTTGTACCTAAATTGGAGGTCGTGTATTCGTATCGCAAGCCCGCCTTCATGGTCACTTTATTAGTAAGGTTCACTATAAACGAGCTATAAGCCGCAGCAATATTTTCTTTCAGCAAATACTTTGCAGTAAGGCTCGTGTCGGCAATCCATGTACCTTGTTCTAATTTATCTACGTTTACATTATTCGTAAACTTAGACAAAGAAATTTTTGCGCCAGCCTCCATCGATATGTTTTTTCCCAATGGAGTTACATAGTCGGTCGAGAGAACCCGGAAATTAATGGGGGTGATTTTTCCGCTTTTTAAATTTTCATCGTATAGGAATTGTTTGGAATTATCATAAAATTTATTAAGATAAGTGTTGGGGTTGTCATCTTTATAATAAATATAATTTGCATCAAAATAAAGAATTTTCCCAGGCTTGAAAGTGTGTTGAAAATTAAGGTTTGCCGTTAGGTTTTGCCAATGATTTATTTCATTATCGATAGTGCTTATAGTAGTATCCAGCACTTTATTGATTTTTATAGCTGCCCCGTTATCGGCAACCATCGACCAGTGATTGTCATACCCGCTTATCAAACCCCCGATGATTGTAGCGGTATCGACCTGGTAATCTATGCCTATCCTTACATTATGGACTTTTCTTACCGCATCCCGGTCGGAGAAGGAAGTATTTGCAATGACATTTCCTCCCTTTATTAATTGTGTATACCCATCTCCCGATTGAATAGAATGGGTGTAGTTAAAAGCATAATTGCCATATACATTTAACTTAGCGCTCCTGTAATTAAAATTGAGACCCGCAGCAGCTATCGGCTTTCTACCATAACCAGCCGTGAGAAAATAAGAACCACTGAGGCCCGAATACGGGTTATTGATCAGTACGACATTGATATAGCCTGCATTACCTTCTGCATCATATTTCGCCGGGGGTGTCGTGATCAGTTCGATCTTCTCTATGTTACCTGCGCTGATGCCGGCCAATAACTGAACCAATGCATCCATTGGCATGTAGGTTATTTTCCCGTTTATCATCACCACAACGCCGTTTTTACCGTTAATAGAAATTGTATTATTCTGCCTGTTCACCGTCACGCCCGGCGATTTCTCCAATACATCCAAAGCAGTGCCCCCGGCATCGGTGATACTGTTCCTTACATTGATGATCATCCTGTCTATCTTCTGCTCAAACAATGGTTTTTTAACGGCTACCATTACATCTTTTAATTGTATCCCGGCATTTTTCAGATAAAGGACCCCGGCGTTTACTTCTTTTCTACCGGTTGTAATTTCAAATACTTGTGTATAGCCCGGTGTGGTTCCCGTGAAGGTGGCTGTGATAAGGTATTTTCCGCTTGCAATGTTTTCAAAAGAATATTTGCCCGCTGCGTCCGAAATCACGCCTTTAACCAACGATGAATCCGCTGATTTCAGTAAAAGCACATTGGCAAATTGTAAGAGTTTGTCGTTGGCATCTTTAATTACGCCGTTAACAAGCGATTGGGATTTCAATTGTTGAGCGCCCGGTAAACAAACGAGAAATGTTGTAAAGAGTAACGGTAGGTTTTTGTTCATACATTGATTTGCCAATGACTAATGTAGGATTATTCTTCATGATTGATTGGCAACTTGCTACGACACGGAGCTTTATGTAAAATATAACTTTATCCCTAAAGTAAACCCAATTAGTAGATGATTGGTAATATCGGTAATGCCGGCAATTTCATTTATTGAAATTTTTAGACGTATTTGATGAATACACCGCTGCTTTAAAATGAGGTACGTGAGATTTATTAAAAATCCGGCCATATTTTATCACCCTGCTTTCCTTTGTGAGATATTGTTTTAAAAAACGAATTTAAAGGCGGCCTTGTTCCTAAATTGGTTAGCCACTTTTAATTTCTCCGGTTATTTTCTAATTTAACTGCCAATATAAACAGATAAGGTAGACGTGGTTGATATAGTTTAAAGAATTTTATGCAATTCGATTACATAATTATCGGTGCAGGTTCTGCAGGTTGTGTGCTGGCCAGCCGCTTAACAGAAAATGCTGCCTGTAGGGTTCTGTTGCTTGAAGCCGGTGGTAAAGGAACACCGCTAATGAATATTCCCGGGGCCTATGGCACGCTCCACAGAAGTTCGGTAGATTGGGCGTTCCAGACAGAACCGCAAACCAACGTGAACAACAGGAAAATATTTATTCCACGTGGGCGGGTTTTAGGTGGCTGCAGCAGTACGAATGCTATGGCTTATGTACGGGGAAACCAGGAAGACTATAATGAATGGGCTTCTTTAGGAAACAAAGGTTGGAGTTATGACGAAGTATTGCCCTATTTTAAAAAGTCGGAACACCATGAACGGTTTGACGAACCATTTCACAGCAACCAGGGCTTGTTGAATGTGTGCTTTGCGCAATATCCTTCCCCATTGGATACAATTTTTTTGGATGCCTGCGCAGAAGCCGGTATACCCTATAATGAAGATTATAACGGGGAAGTTCAGCTGGGGGCAAGCATGTTGCAATATACTATTAAAAACAACCGCCGGCATAGTACGGCTACCGCTTTCTTAAAGCCGGCAATGGCACGTCCAAACCTCACTGTACGCACCAAACTGGTGGTAAATCAAATAATAATTGAAAAGGATGCAGCCATTGGAGTTGAAATTGTCAAGGGTTCCAACAATACAGAGAAAATATTTTGTAATAAAGAAGTTATTCTTTCTGCCGGCGCAATTAAGTCACCCCAGCTTTTGTTTCTTTCCGGCATTGGGGATGAGCAGACATTAAAAAGGGCCGCTATTGACGTTAAGGTGCTTTTAGCCGGTGTGGGTAAAAATTTGCAGGATCACGTATGGACAAGGGTTAGTAATTTAAGTAATATACCTACCGCAAACAATGCCCTTAAACCCCTAAATATGGTAAAAGGATTATTGGATTATCTTCTTTTTAAAAAAGGGCCTTTTTGTAATTCACCCATCGAAGCCAATGCATTTCTTACAACAGCGTGCGGACTTAACAGGCCCGATATACAATTTCATTTTGCACCGTTTCAGCTGGGTGATGACTATAAGGCAGACCCCTATAATATTAAAACAATTCCATTGGTTAATGGCTTTACCGTCCTGGTAATTCTTCTCCATCCAAAAAGCAGGGGGACAGTTACTTTAAATTCCAACAACGCTTTTGATACGCCGGTAATACAACCCAATTTTTTTGAATCAGGCGATGATAAAGCTGTTTTATTAAACGGACTGAAAAAGGCAATGGAGGTAATGGATGCCGCGCCTTTCAGGCCGTATTCTCCTCACGGATTACACCATCCATCACGCGATGCAACCGATGAAGCATTGATGGATCATATTTATAAAAGCCTCGAAACATTATATCATCCGGTAGGCACTTGTAAAATGGGACGCGATCCTATGGCCGTAGTCAATGACCGGTTACAGGTATATGGATTAAAAAAATTAAGGGTGGTTGATGCATCCATCATGCCAACGATTATTTCGGGTAATACAAATGCGCCCAGTATAATGATTGGTGAAATGGGAGCGGGATTTATTAAAGAAAAGGGTGCATGAAGTTGAGAGCAGATCCCTTCGGGGAACCTCTTTCGTGAGACAGGAAATTAGATACAAATCTTATATACCAGCTTTTTATCTTTCATAAGACACCTTCCTTTTTACAAATTCCCTTTTTTCAATTCCTCTACAGCATGATTAGCGGCCCTGGCCGTAATTGCCATAAATGTAAGCGATGGATTTTGATTGCCTACCGAGGTCATACATGCTCCATCGGTCACAAAAATATTATCGCAAAAATGTAACTGGTTCCATTTATTAAGCATAGAGGTTTTGGGATTGTTGCCCATTCTTATGCCCCCCATTTCATGTATATCAAGTCCTGGTGCCTGTTTGCTGTCATTTTGCACAATATTTTTGCATCCGGCTACTTCAAGAATTTCAGTTCCCTGTGTCAAAAAGTCTTTCAACATTTTTTCATCGTTGTCATCATAATCTACCGAAGTGATCAGTTGCGGGATACCCCATTCATCTTTTTCATCTTTACTCAACCGCACATGATTTGTATGCTTTGGGATCACTTCTCCCTGCATTGACATATATACACCCCAATCACCTGCCTCGCCCAGTGCATCTTTGAAATCTGCGCCGATACCATCAGCGGCATTTTCATTTCCCGCATTCCGGTAAGCACCCCAGAAGACGAGATAGCCGCGTAAGAAATCTGTTTCTTGTTTGTATACATTTCTGAAAGATGGCATCAAAGGAGATACGGGTCTGCGGCCGTAATAATATTTATCTTCAAAACCCTCTATGTCTGCATGAAGTGAACCACGATAATTTTGAAAGGCAATATATCTTCCCAAAATATCATGGTCATTACCCAGGCCGTTTGGAAAACGACCAGATGTTGAGTTCAATAAAATAAGGTTACTGTTCAGGCAGGCGGCATTTACAAAAATTATCCTGGCAAAATATTCCGTTTCTTTTTTTGTTTTTGCGTCAATCACCCGTACGCCTGTTGCTTTGCCTTTTTTTTCATCATAAATAATCGAGTGAACAATTGAATCGGGGCGTAGCGTAAGATTGCCGGTTTTTTCTGCCCAGGGAAGCGTGGAAGAATTGGAACTAAAATATGCTCCATAGGGGCAACCCCGGTAACACAGGTTCCGGGCCTGGCATTGCCCCCGCCCTTGCTGCATTTGCAGCTCACCTGCTTTTGTTAAATTGGCGCAACGCCCCATCAGCATTTGCCTGTCTTTATAATGCGCATTTACTTTTTGCTGCATTGATTTTTCCACACAATTGAATTCCCAGGGTGGTAAAAACTCTCCATCAGGTAAGTGTTCGATTCCATCTTTGTTTCCACTGATGCCGGCAAATTTTTCAACATGCGAATACCAGGGAGCAATGTCTTCATAACGAATGGGCCAGTCAACTGCAAAACCATCTCTCGCGGGCGCCTCAAATTCAAACCTGCTCCAGCGTTGCGTTTCTCTTGCCCACATCAACGATTTGCCGCCTACCTGGTATCCGCGTATCCAGTCAAATGGCTTCTCCTGTACATACGGATGCTCTTTATCTTTCACAAAAAAATGTTGTGCCGATTCATCAAATGCATAACACTTGCTTACGATAGGGTTTTCTTTTTCAAGGTCGCGGATAATCCTTCCGCGATGCCTGAATTCCCAGGGATGTTTCGTTGCTGTAGGGTAATCTTTTAGGTGGGTTACATTACGACCTCTTTCCAGTAACAATGTTTTTATACCATGCTCACATAATTCTTTTGCGGCCCATCCACCGCTGATGCCTGAACCCACTACAATGGCATCATACGTATTTTCAGGCACTCCTTTAGTATTTACAAATAAGCTATCCCCAGGCATAACGATAGGTTGATTCCAACAAAAGGTAGAAATATTTCCTTAAAAAGCGTAGCTGAGATGGTCAAAATAAAGAAACCCGTCATACCAGTATTGCAAATACGACAAAGCAATTTTTTGATGGAGTCTTAGCGCTGCGCTCATTAACTATAATAAGACTCAGCTAAGTGAAAGCAATAGCGTAGCGTGGTGATCAAAAAAATAACCGTAAAAAGGAAGGCAACGCTTGTATTTTATAATCGAAACTAATTTTTTTGCCTGTTAGATAGATAATCTTATTTTTAGTCTGCCTATCAAAAACAGCCCTTCCGAAGAAACCCTCTCTTTTTTTAAACTCTTAAAAATAAACAGTGTATGAAAAAAGTTCTTTTTTGCGCAATCGCGTGTTCTGTTTTTGTTGCCTGCTCTAATCCGCAACCTGCTGATGAAAAGTCAGCGACTCCTGCTATTGCTGAAACAAAATCCCTGCCGACCGAAATTGCTGATGCAAAATATACCGATATCGGCAAAAGAGGTTTGGCAGCGTTATCAGCCGGTGATATTGACACCTGGATGAATGACTATGCTGACAATGCAAGATATTACTGGAATAGTGGCGACAGCCTGATCGGCAAAGCAGCTATTTCTGCCTATTGGAAGAACAGGAGGACAACCGTAATAGATTCACTGACTTACATGAGTGACATCTGGCTGCCCGTAAAAGTGAATGAGCCACAGCAGAAAGTGCATACAAAGGGGGTATGGTTATTAGGATGGTTCATGGTGAGGGCAAAATATAAAACGGGTAAAAGCATGGGCCAGTGGATGCATGTAGACTATCACTTTAATGCAGACGATAAAATAGACCAGGCCATTCAGTATATGGACAGGGTTCCCATTAATGCTGCTATGGCCAAATAAAATATTCCTGAATAATTTCAGCACTGTGCACAGGCCGCCGATGGTGGCCTATGCACTTTTTTTCTTGTATTTTTAGTTAATGCAAGTGTACAGTTATTTCGGACAAAAAGTGATGGCTTTTCCTTAGAATTTATTCCTTACGGATTATTTTGTGTCAGTTGATCTGTATCTATATTTTTATTTCCTTCCATTATTGGTTTCGATTACAAGAGGTGAGCTTTGAGCTACAAAAGATACACTACAAACCATAACTACTTCTTCGGTTGCGCCCATCTCCTTTCAGGAATTATGCTGTACCAATCGGGTCTTTGCGGGTCACGGTCGTATTGATAACTTCCTGTTTCTTTATAATATGCTGCATATTTATGTAGCTTCTCCCTGTCCAGTTCAATCCCTAATCCCGGCGATGCTGGTACAGCTATACAACCATTATGATATTGCATTTTACCTCCTTTAATAATATCGTCAACAAGGTGATGATAATGCGCATCGGCTGCAAAAGACAAATTAGGGACTGAAGCGCCCAAATGCAACATGGTAGCCAATTGTATGCCCAGTTCGCCCGAGCTGTGAACAGCAACGCCGAGCTGGAATTTTTCACAAACAATACTTCCCTTCCAGGCCTGCCTGAGGCCGCCCCAGAATGTGGTGTCCAATAATATTACATCAATAGCTTCATTACGTATACAAGAAGCAAGCTGTTCAAAATTGACAACGACGGTATTCGTCGCAGTGGGTATTCGTATCCTGCTTTTTACGCGACGCATCCCTTCCAGCCCCCATGTTGGATCTTCAAAATAATCATTGTTCAAATCTTCAATTGATTTACCAATACGTATAGATTCTTCTACGCCCCAGGCTGCATTTGGATCGATCCTCACTTTATGATTCGGGAAAGCCTTTGCCAACGCACGAAACACTTCTATTTCATGATCTGGATGAAATACACCAGCCTTTAATTTATGCGTTGTAAAGCCATATTTGGTAACCAGCTCTTTTGCATGATCAACCATTTCATCTGCAGTTTCCTCTCCACCTTCCCCGGTCTCATCGTTTGCATACCTGAAAAATAAATAAGAGGCAAAAGGAATTTCTTCCCTTAATGAGCCACCCAGCAGATCGCAAGCACGAATCCCTAATTTTTTTCCCATAATATCCATGCAGGCAAACTCGAGCGCCGCATGCAATTGTGTCCTGTTGTTGTATAAGGATGCGGTTGGATTGCATATCTTCCAGTACATCGATTCCAGTTGAAACGGATCATGGCCAACTAAATAAGGCTTCAATCCCCTGAATGCATTCTCTGCAGATTCACCGCCGCCGCCCATTTCGCCCAGCCCCGTGATACCTTCATCGGTCTCTACTTCAACTATGGTTCTTATAAATCTTCCCCAGTGAGCACCGTTGGCATGGCGTATGGGCG